>WQYS01000073.1 GCA_009781125.1 Acidobacteriaceae bacterium
GGCGTTCACCTGCTGGTCGCCCATCTCGTAGGTCTTCCACAGGTTATCGGTGACGATGACCTCGCCCGGCTGGGGGCCGGGAACGGCGTTGATGGCGGAGTCTGCTGTGGTTTCGATGGGCATCCGGTTCTCCGGTACTTACATACGCTGCTGTTTTCAGTTTACGAGTTGTCCGCGCTCGTTTCCTGCGTGTTGTCTCGTTTGACGAGGGTTCCGCTCTTCAAGGAGCGCAGAATCTGGTAGCGCCCGGTGACGATCTCGTCGCCCTGCTTCAGGCCGTCGAGCACCTCGATGTCGGTGGCTCCAGCGACGCCCGTCGTTACCGGCACGAAGACGGCCCGCAACTTTTTGCTGTGATCGGCGCGGAGCACATAGACGCCCTGGACCTTCTGAGACTTCTGCGGCGGCGGCGATGTGGCTGCCTGTGCCGTGTCCGTCGCGGCGGACTTGCCGCCGTTGGCCTCGAACGCCTTTTCCGTCTCGGGATTGCGCTCGACCAGCGCCTGAATCGGAACCGTCAGGGCGTCGTCCCGGCGCGCGGTCACGATCTTGGCGGTGGTGGAGAGTCCCGGGCGCAGGTCGCTCAACTCTGCGGGAGGATTGTCGAGAGTCACGACAACCTTGAAGTCCTTGGCCTCCTCTGTGCCGGTGGTGCTCTGGCTGGTGGCCATGCCGGTGGTGCGCAGCAGCGCCTGATCGCCCACCTCGGTGACGTGGCCCTTGAAGACTCGTCCCGGCAACGCATCGACGGTGACATCGGCAGGCTGGTTAAGAGCTACGTTTACGATGTCGGTCTCGTCCACCTTGACCTCGGCGGTGATGACGCTCATATCGGCCAGCGTCATCAGCGTGGAGCCTTCGGCGTTCTGGATGCCGAGCACCACGGTCTCGCCCTCGCGCACGGGAACGTTGGTGACCAGAGCGTCGAAGGGCGCGCGGCTCTGCGTCAGGTCGAGGTTGTAGCTGTTGCCGTGCTGCGTGGCTACGGCCTGATCGATGTGTCCGCGGGCCGAGAGCGTCTGCGCCTTGGCCTGGGCCACGGCGGCAACGCGCTGGTCGAGCGTGGCCGCGGAAACATCGTAGGCGGCCTTTTTCGCATCGTAGTCCTGCTTGGCGATCAGTGCTTCGTTGTATAGGGCCAGTGCCCGTTCGTAGTCGAACTTTTTCTGCACGAGGTCGGCTTTGGCCTGTTCTACGTTGGCTTCAGCGGTCTTCTCGGCTGCGATGTAGGAATCGAGATCCGTCCTCGACGCAGCGATGGTTGCCTTCTGCGCGTCCACGGCTGAGACCTGCTGCTGGCTCTCGACGGTGGCCAGCAACTGGCCGGCCTTTACGTGATCGCCTTCCTTCACGTAGAGGTGATCGATGCGGCCAAAGGCTGTAGCGCCGACGTTCACGTAGGTCTTGGGCTTGATCTGTCCGGTTCCGCTGACGACCGCAACCAGGTTCTGGCGAACAGCCTTGCCCGTGGCCACTTTGGTTGTAGCGGCTCGTCTGTGCAGGACGGTTCCCACGACTACGCCCACCACGACAAGGATGGCTGCGGCGATCAGGATGATCTTTTTTGTGCTCATTGCAACTTTCTATCTCTTCTCTTGGAGGGACGTATTTCGAGCATATCCGTTAGACAAATGCTACAGGGACCGGCGCAGGAAATCGAGCGGATGTAGGCTCTTCTGTGACCAGCCACAACCGTCCGGGTGCCCCATCCTTCGTCCACCAGACGCGGATTCGGGTATCCCATGCACTGCGTGGGACGAAGGGTGGGAAAGCACGAAGCTCAATCAACCATTTTCCAACCCGGAACCACGGCGAGTTGAACTGATTACACTCCCACCCTTCGTCCGCCCGATAGATATGGGATACCCTGTGACTGCTCGGCGGACGAAGGATGGGGCACCCGGACGGTTGTGGCTCCCTGTTCTTACTTCCATCTGTGTAATAAGCTGGACTTATTGAACGACGCTTGCCACACAAACGGTCCCTCCTCATACGTGCGCATCGAGGCCAAGGCGCTCGATGCGCTGGCGCGCCGTCTTGAGGATCCTGATGGCCAGATGCTGCCTGCGTTCTGCCGGGCGGTCGATCTGCTTTTGCAGGCCGCAACCACGCACAACCGCATCATCCTGACGGGAATCGGCAAGAGCGGCATCATCGCCCGCAAGATAGCGGCGACGCTTTGTTCTACGGGGACTCCGGCGTACTACCTACATCCCTCGGACGCGGTTCACGGCGACCTGGGGATGCTGCTGCGCGGCGATACGGTCGTGGTTCTCTCGTCGAGCGGAGAGACCGAAGAGCTTCTTCGCCTGCTGCCGCTGCTCAAGCGGCTGGCCGACAAGCTGATCGCGCTGTGCGGAAACCCAGCCTCGACGCTCGGGCAGGCGAGCGATGTTGTCCTCGATACCAGCATCGATGTGGAGGCGTGTCCGCATAATCTAGCGCCGACGGCCTCGACCACAGTGATGCTTGCGCTTGGTGATGCTCTGGCCCTCGACGTCAGCCGCCGTCGCGGATGGAAGGCCGAGGACTTTGCCAGGCTCCACCCCGGAGGCCGTTTGGGGAAGCGTCTGGCGCGCGTCCGCGACCTCATGCACTCGGGCGACGCCCTTCCGAAGACGGCTCCCGACACTCCCATGCCGCAGGTTATCTACGAGATGTCGCGCAAGAAGCTGGGCATGACCACGGTGCTCGACGCCACGGGCAAGCTGCTCGGCATGATCTCCGACGGAGACCTGCGGCGTCTGCTCGAACGCGACGGCGGAGCCGCGCTCAACCACACGGCAGGCGAGATTATGAATCCCACCCCGCTGACGATAGCCGCCGAGGCCTTCGCTTCTTCGGCGCTCGCGCTCATGGAGGAGAGGAAGATTACCTCGCTCATCGTCACCGCGCCGGATGGAACCGCCGAGGGCGTTCTTCACCTGCACGATCTGTGGACGCTGGAACTGTTGTGATACCAAATCTGGCTTCATAAGTAGTAAATAGGAAGGCCAGGGCTTCAGCCCCGGCCTTCCTGATTACTTTTATGTTTGACCGCAGATTGGTTTGATAGGCCTGGCTCCCGCCAGAGTTCATTTTGAGAGTATGCTGATGTTGTTATCATTCAGATCGGTGAGGCTGGTATGAAACCGTTCTTTGTTGCGATGGCGGTAGGTCTCTTCATTGGAACAGGATATGCGCAGAGTGCAGGCGACGTGTTCTCACCTTCGGCGATTGTGGCTGAGGGGGTTCTGAGGGCGTGGCCCGGCGGTATACATACGGCTGTGGGGCGTAAGAGCACTACGCCTTGTGATGGTGGAATCCTGCTGGACGGATTGGCGACAGAGTGGAACAGAACGCCGAAGGACGATACCTTCCGATACATCATGGCGTCCGTCGACCAGTATGTCGCCGAGGATGGAACGATCCGAGACGCCGACACGCAATCGCGCTGCATCAGCAACGCCGGAATCGGTCGCTCGGTATTACTGGCCTGGCGCGTGACCCGGCAGCCCAGGTATGCAAAGGCGGCCAAGGCGCTCCGCGATCGGATGGCGGGCAGGCAGAAGGATAGTAGTTACTATCTGGCGGTGCCGTTCCTCGCAGGCTATGCGGCTGCCTTCCAGAGTCCGCAGGATTTTACAGACAGCGCAGGCCAGCTTCTCCTGATGGAAAGAAGACCTCCGTACAAGACGGCCTCCGATAGCATGTTAGTTGAAAGCCTGTACACAGCGGCAATCGTGGATACATTGGACTGGGCTCCGGCAGAAGCTCCTGAGCGCAAAGCGTTGATAGAAGCCCTGATCCGCAGGGCGCGTGTGGCCAGAGATATTCAGGACGTCGGCACGAGCCTGTGGTGGGCACCTCGATGGCAAGCTGGTGTATCTACACTAAGGCCAAATCTCAGAGACAGTAGTTTGTTCGTTTACGCGATAGCGAAGGCGGTACGCATGGGCTACCTCCGGAAGGAATACCTGGACAGTGCCCGCCGTGGTTGGAAGGCGATTCTCAAGGAAACGAAGATCGGTCCCGAGGGGCAGATATTGTTCGCCAATGCTGCCGAGGCGGGCGCGTTTATGCTCGCAGCTTCGGAGATGGAGCAAGCCTCTACCGCGACTTCGGAACAGGGAAGACCGCACTGAAGGACGGCTGATTCAAGTCTCAGACGTAGAAGAATGCATGGGTATCTGTCAGGCCGCCTTCTTCATGTTAATTTGCAGGAGATAGCCTGCCGCTGTGGCGATGTTCACGAGTGCATCCAGCGAAAATTTGTTGATTTTGCCGCGCATCAGATCATTGAGCCGAGGCCGCGTCAGTCCAAGACGTTTTGCTGCCTCCGCTTCCGTAACCTTCCAGCGTTTTACCAGTTCACGGATGTTCAACATGATCTCTGCCCGCACCTTGAGGTTGGCGGCTTCAGCAGCCGTGTCACAGATTGCATCAAAGACAGTCGCGTAGATTTCATCTGCCATATGGCACCACCTTCCATTCCCTCAGCCGCTTCGCGGCTAAATCGATATCCTTTTGTGCTGTCTGCTCGGTCTTTTTCTGAAAGGCATGAAGAACAAGCACCCGGTCCGCCAACGTCGCCAGATAGATCACACGGTATGCACCGGATTCATCTCTTACCCTGATTTCCTTAACGCCCCGTCCTACAGGGCTCATCGACTTCCAATCCGTTGGCTCAAGACCGGTCTGGACCGCGAACAACTCATAACCTGCCTCTCTTCGCGCATCCGGCGGAAAAGAGCCTAGTTGCTTCCGACTATCTCCGAGAAACTGTAAAGGTTTAGGTACCGGCTCCGCCATACAATAAATGTATCAGAACCGATACACAGATGGAACAGGTTTCCGGCAATTAGAATAGAGGGATAACCACACGTTGGAAGGTCTTCGAGAACGCACATGCATCGCTGGTCGCAACTCTTCATCCCTACACTCCGTGAAGCTCCCGCCGACGCCGAGGTCTTCAGCCACAAGCTGCTTCTCCGCGCCGGATACATCCGCCAGCTTGGAGCGGGTATCTACAGCTATCTCTTTCTCGGCCAGCGCTCGATCAACAAGATCATTGCCATCGTGCGCGAAGAGATGGACAAGATCGGGCAGGAGTTTCTGCTGCCGGCGCTCAATCCCCGCGAGGTGTGGGAGGAGAGCGGACGCTGGACGGTCATGGGCGACAACATGTTCCGCCTCAAGGACCGCAAGGGCGCGGACCTCTGCCTGGGCATGACGCACGAAGAGATCATGACCTCGATAGCGCGCAACGAGCTGCGCAGCTACAAGCAGCTGCCGCAGATCTGGTATCAGATTCAGACCAAGTTCCGCGACGAGCCGCGGCCCAAGTCAGGACTGCTGCGCGTGCGCCAGTTCATTATGAAGGACGCCTACTCCTTCGACATCGACGAGGCCGGACTCGACACCAGCTACATCAAGCACGACCGCACCTATCGCGTCATCTTCAATCGCTGCGGGCTGGAGTTTGTTGCTGTCGAAGCCGACTCGGGCTCAATGGGCGGCTCGGCTTCGCAGGAGTTCATGGTCTACACCGACGCGGGCGAGGATCTGATCGCCAGCAGCGCGTCCGGATACGCGGCCAATCTGGAGAAGGCCACCTCGCGGCTGGCTGCGGTCGAAAATCTTGCTCCGGTTGGCGACGGCTCACCGGAGCTCGTGCACACGCCCGGTCAGCGCACCATCGAAGAAGTCGGAGTGTTTCTTAAGGTTCAGCCGCAGCATCAGATCAAGACGATGGCCTATGTTGTAGCGGTTCCTGCGGCGGACCAGGAAAAGCTCGGCAAGTCGCGCGCGGTGGTCGTCTTTCTGCGCGGCGATCATTCCGTTAATGAGGCGAAGTTGGCGGCGCTGGCCGGTGGAGAGGTCCGTCCGATGGTGGCCGAGGAGATTCTTGAAGTTTTCAAGACTCCCGCAGGCTATCTGGGACCGATTGGCCTTGAGGCCGCTCCGCATCCGAAGAAGCCGGGCACGCTGGTCATCCTCGACAAGGCGCTCGAAGGCCGCGCCAACCTTGTCGCGGGTGCGAACAAAGAGGAGTATCACCTGCGCAACGTCACTCCCATGCGCGACTTCAAGCCGACCGTCGTCGCCGACGTTCGCAGCGTGATGGAAGGCGAAGGCTGCCCCATTGACGGCTCTCCGCTGCGCATCGGCAAGGCGGTTGAGATCGGGCACATCTTCAAGCTCGGCTATAAGTACTCGAAGTCGATGGGCGCGACCGTGCTCAATCGCGAGGGCAAAGAGATTCCTCCCATCATGGGAAGCTACGGCATCGGCATCGAACGCATTCTTACGGCTGCTATTGAGACCTCGGCCATGGCAAACGATGGAGCGGCTTTTGCGTTGCATCCGGCCATTGCGCCGTTCCAGGCCGTGGTGACGATCACCAACACCACCGACGCCGCGCTGGTTGCCGCGGGAGAAAAAATTGCGGCGGAACTCTGCGCCAAAGGCGTGGATGTTCTACTGGATGACCGCGACGAGCGCGCCGGAGTGAAGTTTAAAGACGCCGATCTCTGCGGTATTCCCTATAGAATCAATGTCGGACGCGGGGTCGCGGATGGAAAACTTGAGTTCGTCGACCGCTTGAAAAAAGTCACCCAGGATCTTCCGGTAACCGATGCAGCCTACGAGATCGCCTCACAAATTACTGCGGCGATGCATCACGAAAAAGCCTGTTAAGCGTTTATTAATACATAGAGAAGGAAATCAGTGCCGGTTAAGATCAAATACGCCCGCAAGACCGGAACTGGCCTGCTGCGCCATCGCCTTGTGCGATACGCAGTCGTGGCCGTTCTGGGTCTGTTCATTCTGTTTGCGATTGTCTTCGGCTACTACTGGATCAAGTACCGGAGCATCATCAATGAGCGCCTGGCCGGAGGAGGCATCTTCGCCAGCATCTCGCAGATTTACGCTGCTCCGCGCGAGATCCGTGATGGGCAAACCTACACCGCCGCAGCGATTGCAGGAGAACTGCGCCGGGCTGGTTACAACACTAATCCCAAGCTCGGAACCTACCAGCTCAGCGGGAACCGCATCTTCATCAAGCCCGGCCCCGAGAGCTACCATGCTACGGACGGCGCTACTATCGATACCACGGGAGGCACGGTACAGAGCATCAAGGCTGAAAACGGCGCGGCTCTGATCTCCTACGAACTGGAGCCGCAGCTCATCACGGCGCTCTCGGAGAACCGAACCAAGCGCCAGTTGGTCAGCTATGCGGAGATACCGCCGGGCCTGGTTGGGGCGGTTACGTCTATCGAAGACCACCGCTTCTTCAGCCACCACGGCATCGATTACCATAGCCTGCTGGGCTGGATATGGCACGATCTGCGCGGCGACCGCAGATATGCCGGAGGTGCTTCGACCATTACCATGCAGCTTGCGCGCGGCATCTTCCTTACTCCCGAACGCCGCGTCAAACGCAAGCTCATCGAGGCCCTCATCGCGACGCAACTGGAATCGCGCTTCTCCAAGCAGCAGATCTTCGAGATGTACGTTAACCAGATCAATCTAGGCCACCGGGGAAGTTACGATATCAACGGAGTTGCCGAAGCCTCGCATGCCTTCTTTGCGAAGGACCTCAAGCAGCTCGATACGGCCCAGTTCGCGCTGCTTGCAGGCTTGATCCAGGCCCCCAGTAAACTGAATCCTTATCGCTTTCCGGAGCGGGCCATCGCGCGCCGCAACATCGTGCTCGACGCCATGGTCGAGACGCGGGCCATTACGGCAGCCGAGGCCGAGCGCGCCAAAGCCGAGCCGCTGCATCTGGCCCCTCCCAATGTTGATGCCAGCGAGGCTCCCTACTTTGTCGATCTGGTTCACGACCAGCTGGTGCAGCGCATGGGCGACCAGGACGTCGCGCACCAGGATCTGCGCATCTATACGTCGCTCGATCCAGACCTGCAACGCATCGCCGCCGAGGCGGTCGATGCAGGCATGAAGAACGTCGATGAGCTGGTGCGCAAGCGGTACAAGAAGAACGCGACCAACATCACCTATCCGCAGGTGGCGCTGATCGCGTTGAATCCGCATACCGGGCAGGTGCTGGCTCTGGTCGGCGGCAGAAACTACGGCGTGTCACAGGTCAATCATGCTGTGGCCAAGCGGCCTACAGGGTCTATCTTCAAGCCATTTGTCTATGCGACGGCGTATAACTCCAGCCTCGATGGGACCGCTCTGAGCAGTGGCAGCGTCTTCTCTGCGCTGACGAAGCTCAGCGACGAACCCACGACCTTTACCTATGACAATGGCCGCCGAACCTACAAGCCCAATAACTTTGCCAGCGATTTTCGCGGCGATGTTTCGGCGGTCTTCGCTCTGGCGCACTCGCTGAACAACGCCACCGTCGAGCTGGGCCAGATGGTGGGCTTCGACAAGGTGGCTGCGCTGGCCCAGAGCGCCGGTGTCGTCAACGCTCGCGGTACGCCGTCGGTGGCCATCGGCGCTTACGACGCCGCGCCGCTCGACATGGCCGGGGCCTATACCGTCTTCGCCAACAACGGCGTTCATCTTACGCCGTGGATGCTGGCCTCGGTGCGCAACCCCAACGGCGATATTATCGCGGACTTCTCGCCCGAGGCTAAGCAGGTTCTCGATCCGCGGGTAGCGTTTCTTACGCAGTCGATGATGGAGGCCGTGCTCAACTACGGCACCGCCGCGGGAGCGGTTCGCGGGGCTGGTTTCACGGCCCCTGCCGCCGGAAAGACCGGAACCAGCCACGATGCGTGGTTCGCCGGATACACCTCCAACCTGATCT
Source organism: Acidobacteriaceae bacterium (assembly GCA_009781125.1). Next base: position 8,756 of record WQYS01000073.1, read on the forward strand.
GCATCGTGTGGGTGGGCAACGACGACTACACCGACATCAAGATCGAAGGCGCGCATGCGGCGGCCCCCATATGGACCGCGTTCATGAAGCGCGCCATCGAGCTTCCGCAGTACTCGGACGTGAAGGCGTTCTCCGCGCCCGATGGCGTCACCGTGGTGCGCGTGGACCGCGCTACCGACCTGCTGGCCGACGATGCCTGTCCTAACAACGCGATGCCGGTCGCGTTTCTCGATGGCACGGCTCCGGTGAACTCCTGCGGCAGAATGTCGGAGAATCCGCAGAACTTCCTCAAGCGGGTGCTCGGTGTCGGGGAGCGCCCCAGCGAACAGCATGAGCCTCCGCCGCTGCTGCCCGGAGCCTCGACTGCCGAAGGGACCGCCGCGGGCGCTTCCACCTACCACACGGAGGCTCATCCAGAGACTGCTGAGCCTTCAGCTCATGCAGGGCCGCCACCGTCTCAGCAGAAGCCCGCGAAGAAAAAGAACTTCTTCAAGAAGCTCTTCGGCGGCGGTGGAGACAAAAAGCCGCAACGGTCTTCACCGTAATGACACTGGATGCCGAGGAAGCTGTACGTGCGCTTCCAGGTAGGCCAAGCCTGGAGCATTATCCCCGTAGCTATACCCTTTTGAATTGTCATTCCGAACGGAGTGAGGGACCTGCTTTTACTTCTGGCGCCACAAACATCTACGGCGGGAGGAGAAAAAAACAGGTTCCTCGTTTCACTCGGAATGACAATTCAAAA
>WQYS01000074.1 GCA_009781125.1 Acidobacteriaceae bacterium
AGTCGAGCCAAAATCCACGGCTGAGGTGCCGAGCTTCAACACCAGGTCGTTTACATAGTCGGCAACATACAAATTTCCGCTGTTGTCGATGGCAAGGCCGTTGACTCCGCTGAGTCCCTGGATCGGAGTCGTGAAGGAGCAACCAACGGGGTTCATACCCTGGATACAGGAGGCCGGAAACATCATCACCGAACCATTGCCGCCGCCCGACGTGGTAGCTCCGACGTAGAGGTCTCCGGCTCCATCCACCGCCACGGCCCAGGCGCCGGGGATAGTCGATGTCAACGTCACTGGAGCTCCATACGTGTTTGTGCCTGAGTTGTAAGGAACCTTAATTATCTTGTAGGCGCTGCCGGCGTCGGCGACGTAGACATTTCCCAGGCTATCCACGGCCACGCCGTTGGGGCCGCTCCATGTTCCCCCGGCAAGCAACCCGGCAACTGTATACGTGTCGGAACCGCTGTTATAGGCAAACTTAATAACCGCCTTCGTACTGCTGGAGTTTTGTGTGACGTAGACATTCCCTGCACTATCGGTTGCTACGGCAGTTGGGGTGTCACCTATTGTATTAATCTTCATCGCCGAAGAGGCGCAGGTAATCGGGTTCGTGGGGTTGGCACTCAGACAACTGCCCGAAATTCTATACAGCCCTCCGTCGCCGCCGCTGCCTGGGCCTATATCCAGCACAAAAACATTTCCAGCGCGGTCCACCGCGACAGCACGAGCCCCGTAAAATTGCGTCCCCGAACCAGATCCCGAAGCGAGTACCTTCACCGCGCACTGGCCGCTCTGAATACCCTCTGCCGTGCATCCGGCAGGAATCATCTTGACCACGCTCTGGGAGTAATCCGCAACATATACGTTTCCGCTGCTGTCCACCGCGACGGACGTAGGAACGCCAAAGCCCGTCTGGCTGTTTCCCAGCACAATTGTGCTGAAAGCAAGATGGGCCGTCGGGGCCGTCTGCGCCGAGGCTGATTCACTCGGCACCGCCAGCGGCACGAAGAACAGCGAAACCATCGCAAGACTACGGAAAGCCTTCCACGCAAGAGACGGACGGAAATTATTCATGAGCAAGGTATTACCCCCGTACAACGAACTGCCAGAAATCACACGGCTACGTTTACGGCACGCACAAGGAGTGCCGTCATAAAAACAGCGTCGCCATGAAACGTTTCATGGCGTACCTTGGTTACATTCGTGAATTGTCTGGCCACTCCATAAAACAGGACGAGCACGCACAATCTGTGCTCAATTTTTCGACCACAAACTCAGCCGGCGGTGCGCCGAAAACCAGTTACAGACATCCACAGCGACAAAGACAATCTACGAACAATCAGAGTCGATTCCATAAAAAATCCATCATGGAACCGTAAATTTATCTTTATTTTCTTGGAGTAAACGGAATGCTTCTAGAATAAATCGGACATTTGGCTATTATTTTTAATTAATTTGACTGTCAAGTTAACTTTTACGACAACCTTTGCGGCTGGATGAATGCGAGGCCTCCAGACCGGACGTCATCGAAAAGCCGCCTATCCTGCAAGCCAGGTGCATGTATTTTGTTGATTTCAAAAGCAGAAATCATGTTCCGTAACTATTCAGGATATATCCCGGGCCAAAGCACTTGGATGTTCACTACGAAAAGGTGCAATTCATTCGAGAAGCACCCAACTCTACAGCAAACATCAAACTGAGCCAGGCGAGTCGGCTTCAGTGCCGTCAACTTCCTTGCCGGACAAGTCCTCCTCTGGCGCGGGAAGTTCACAGTCATAGGTTTGCGCTCCATCCAGAGTCACCACGCGGTTGCGTCCGCTAAGTTTTGCGTCTGCCAGCGCAAGCTGGCTTCGATGCATCAGCTCTTTCGGGCCGTTGGCCAGTCCCTTGAGCAGCGGGTCCGCTGTACTGTGGCCGACGCTGACCGTAATGACGTTCTTGCCGGAAGGATTTCCCCGGTGGGGCAACTGAAGGGCTTCGACCGCCGAGCGAATCCTCTCGGCTACATGGCCCGTTTGACGGCTGCCGACGCCAGGCAGGACGATGGCTACCTTGTCTTCTTCGCAGCGGGCCACGGTTATCTGGCTGCAATCAATAATCTTGCAGACGGTCTTGGTGATCCTGGAGAAGCAGTCATCTCCGGCAAGGCGCCCATTCCACTCGTTGTACTCCTTGAAGTGGTCCACATCAAAAAGAACCATGGATATCTGCTTTTTATCGGCAGCGGCCTGCTGCCACTGCTTCTCCAACTGAGTCATCAGCGAACGCAGGTTGGGCAGTCCGGTAAGCTCGTCGAAATAAGCCATCCGTTCCAGCTCCCGCTCGCGCTCCTTGCGGCGGGTGATATCGCGCAGCGTCAGCAGAATATATGCCATTTTAGTCTGGCTTTCTTCTTTCAAGACCCGCGCATGGATCTCCATCCATGCATAGGCTCCGCACTTCTTTCGCATGCGAATGCAGGCGATGTCCTCTTCAACGCCGGCATCGACGTGGCCATGGTGACGGGCCTCCGCGATCAGCAGATCCTCCTCCAGGATGAAGTCTGCTATGCTCTTGCCCTTCATCTCTGGCGGCTTCCAGCCCAGAACCCGCAGGCAGGAGGGAGATATGTAATGGATGATCCAATCCGGTCCGATCATGGCGATAATATCGGCGTTCGCCTCGGAGAGCACCTGGAAATTAATCTCATGTGGCTTCACGGCCTGAGACTCGCTGGAATTCGTCAGCGTCCGGACCCGGGCAGGCGGCGCCGATTCCTCCCGCCGCGCCTTCTCCGCCTGCTCCACGCTGACGAGACTGCGATACACCTTGGGCGTCTTCTTGAAGAGGCGATGAAAGCTGCGCGTAAAGTGGCTCTGATCGGCAAACTTGGTGCGGAAGGCGATCTCCGCAATGGAGAGGTTCTGATCGCGCAGAAGGACCGCGGCCAGCTCCAGCCGCTTATGAAGAATCCACTGGCAGGGACTCATCCCGGTCGATATGCGGAAGCGGCGGCTGAACTGACGCTCTCCCAGTCCCGTCAGCCGGGCAAGAGAGCTGACAGGAAGGTCTTCGAGCAGATGCTCGTGAGCGTACTCGATGACCTGGTCAAGACTGTTGGAAGGAAGACTCAGCCGCGCCTGCACCAGGCTTTCCTCGCCGAACTGGTGCATCAGGTGAACGAAGAATCCGCGCGCGACGGCATCAATATAGCTCGGATCCTGCGGAGCCTTTCGCAGCCTGTTGGTGACCAGTTCGCCGAGATTCCTGGCATCTCTGTCCTGAATCAGGTAGCACTGATCGAAGTCGATCTCGGTGAGGCGATGACGCTGCGCCAGAGCCTGGAGCGCCGCGGCATCCACCACCAGAATGAATACTTTGGTAGACCCCGTCCACTGGAATCGCGCCGAAGGCCACAACGGCAGAAAGCAGATGGCTCCGGGCTCAAGATGGAAGAGCGTGCGCCGCTCCGTTGTCGTCAGCGTAAGCCGAAGCTCGCGCACGCCCGCGTGCAGAAAGACAAGATATTTAGGAGACTCCAGGCCGAACGGAGGAATGTCGTCGGCAGTCGCTACCTCGTATGCCGAATCCAGAAGTGAATCCCGGCTCGCGTCCTGATCGTGATAGAGCAGCTTTTTCGCCATGATGAGCGCAGATGGCACTGAGTGTTGATTCTTGTTCAGCAAGGTCACTACATGCGGAGCCAATTGTGCAATAAACACAACTCCGTTTCGCAAACATTCCAAAACTCAAATCTTCTTGACGGAACTTTCAAATTATATACAGGTTTTTCAGCCATCATCAAACAAGCAGAGCAGGCCTGCGAAAGAACTCCGCCTCCCGGTCCTTATCAAACTGATATAACTTAGCTTGTTCGCCCCGGCCCTATGCAGGCTGCGTACAATCGTGGCGATGGAGATATAAAAATAATGAAAATAAAGAAATATATCTGCTGCCGAAACATCCTTCTGCTTACACTGGCACTCGCCTACACCCCGGCCTGGCCGCAGGCCACTGCGCCGGAGCCCTCGAATTCACAGTTCGCATCGCCCGAGATCGAGCGGCGTGTCAACACGCTCCTCGAAAAGATGACACTCGAAGAGAAGATCGGCCAACTGGTGCAGTACGACACCGCGGGAGCCGCAGCCGCCACCACGGCGGCAGCGCCAGCGATGGCAGCCAATCCGGAAGCTGACTACCACCTCGACGCTAAGCATCTGGCAGAGACGGGACGCCTTGGGTCGATGCTCAACGTGGCAGGCGGCGAAACCCTTCGCTCCTACCAGCAGGCCGCGGTTGAGAAGAGCCGCCTCCACATCCCTCTGCTCTTCGGAGCCGATGTCATCCACGGATACCGCACCATCTATCCCATACCGCTGGGCCTGGCCGCCAGCTTCGATCCCGAGCTGGTCACGAGATTGTCGCGCATGGCCGCCGAAGAGGCCACGACCGCGGGCATTCGCTGGTTCTATTCGCCGATGGTCGATATCTCGCGCGACGCCCGCTGGGGCCGGTCCGCTGAAGGCGCAGGCGAGGATCCCTATCTGGGGGCGGCGATGGCGCGCGCCTATGTGCGCGGCTATCAGGACGGCGATCTCGCCCGGCCCGCAAGCGTGGCCGCCTGCGTAAAGCACTTCGCCGCCTACGGGGCCGCCGAAGCCGGACGCGAGTACAACACTACGGACATGAGCGAGAGCCGCCTGCGGCAGGTCTATTTGCCTCCATATAAAGCGGCCGTCGAAGCAGGCTCGGCCACCGTCATGAGCGCCTTCAACTCGCTGAACGGAGTTCCGGCCACCGCCAACCCCTACCTGCTCGATACGATCCTGCGCCGCCAGTGGGGGTTCAATGGATTCGTGGTCAGCGACTACACCGCCGTTCTGGAGCTGATGAACCACGGCATCGCTCTCGACGCCGCAACCGCTGCGGAAAAGGCATTTAACGCGGGCGTCGATGTCGATATGATGTCTCACCTCTACGATGCTGAACTGCCAGGATTAATAAAGTCCGGGCGCGTCTCCGAGGAAGCGGTGGACGAAAGCGTGCGACGGGTTCTCCGAGTCAAGTTCGCGCTCGGTCTCTTCGACAATCCGTATTCAACTGGCTCCGAGGTCACCTCCGCCGTAGCCGAACACAGGCCGCTGGTCCGCGAGGCCGCTGAAGAGTCCTTCGTTCTCTTGCAGAATAAAGAAGTCGCAGGCCGCCCCGTGCTGCCGCTCGCGCCCAACACGAAGATCGCTCTCATCGGCCCGCTGGCTGATGCCGCCAGCGAGATGCAGGGAGCATGGGGCGGAGCCAACAAGGCCTCCGACGTCGTCACGCTCAAAGCTGCGCTAGAAGAGCGGACTGCCGCGCAGGGCGGTTCACTTGTCTACGCCGAGGGCACAGAGATCGACTCCAGCTCCGAGGCTGGCTTCACCGCCGCCGAGGAGGCTGCGCGCCAGGCCGATGTCGTCGTGATGGCGCTCGGCGAATCCGGCTCCATGAGCGGCGAGGCAGGCGCGCGCGCTCACCTCGACCTGCCCGGCAACCAGCAGGCTTTGCTGGAGCAGATCACGCGGCTGAAAAAACCTGTTGTCCTGCTGGTCTTCTCCGGACGCCCGCTTGTGCTTACCTGGGCTGCGCAGCATGTGCCGTCCATTCTTGAGGCGTGGTTTCCCGGAACCGAGGCCGGACACGCCCTCGCCCGCATCCTCTACGGAGACGCCGTGCCCAGCGGCAAGCTGCCCATGAGCTTTCCACAGACCGTGGGGCAGGAGCCCCTCTACTACAGCCAGTTGCCCACAGGACGGCCCCCGAACAACGCCGACCTTACCAAGCCGCCCACGCCGGACTCGCGCTTCATCTCGCGCTACATTGACGCTCCCAACGCGGCGCTGTTTCCGTTTGGGTTTGGATTGTCCTACACAGCCTTCAGCTACTCGGACGTCACACTGTCGCGGGAGACGATTCCGCTGAAGGAGGCCGTTCCGAGAGCAAACACTCTGGTAGTAGCAACCGTCACGGTGAAGAACACGGGAAGCCGCGCGGCGACCGAGGTGGTTCAGTGCTACGTCGGTAACCAGGGCGCAACTCTCTCGCAGCCGGTGCGCAGCCTGCAAGGATTTTCGCGCGTGACGCTCGCGCCCGGAGAGTCCAGGTCCATCAGCTTCCCATTGGGATTCAATGAGTTGTCCTTCTTCGATAGCTCGGGCCGGCAGGTTATGGAGCCGACCAGCTACACGGTCTGGATCGGCGGCGATTCTCTGGCCACGAAGGCGGCACATCTTCGCGTCGCACCGTAGCCTCTGGAAACGGAAAGAGGCCGCCCGGCAACTGGCAGCCTCTTCCCTGGGAGAACAGTTCCAACGGAGGCAAAGCCATCAGAACTTTCTGGCGAAATACTAAGGACGGCGACGCTGAGTGTCAAGGATTAAACAGTGAAGATATAAGTCGTTGTTTTTCTACCGCTTACGCTGTTTACTCAATGTTTAACACCGTGTTTTTCCGGCCTTTTCGGTTCTCTGGAGCCTACGGAAAATCTATCTGTCGTATTCAAATCGGAACCTGGCAGCACGAATCTGCACCACAAACAGTGCAAGTTCTCAGTCTTTGGGATCGGCTTCAGGCGGATTTTCGGAGCCCGGAGAATCTGTGGATCCTGTGGAAATCTGCTCCACGCTGCCGCCCAGATCGATCCTCAGGAACTCCGGTTCGGTCGCTGCGGGTTTGCCTTGCATGACGCGGACCAGGGCCCTCCCGCCGCCCAGGAAGAACCCCAGGAGGATAGCCGCCAACGCGCACAGTCCGCATAAGATAGCGATAGCCGTCAGCAGGCTGACGGTCTTGTGAACCTCACTGAAGAAGTTGAGCGGAACGGGCCGGTTCCAAGTCAGCTCGCTTTGCGGATGAATGTCCTCGACCATGGCCTTGGCCGCTTCGGGAGTCCATGGGCCGGTCGCAAGGATCAGCAGCGTCCCCTCGCGGCGCAGCTTTACGGTTCCGGCGGCGGCTCCCTGCTGAGTCAGCCAGTCGGCCAGCGCGCGTCCGCGATCAGCAGCGATCTGGGGCGTGGGCAACATCAACAGCGTGAGAGTTCCCTGCCCGTCGTACCTCGCCGCGAGGACCTCGGCGGCCTTGTCGAAGCCGAGCAGATCGGCGGGCAGCGTTCCTCCCATGGCCTTGTAACCAGCCGGACCGAGCGCGTAACGAAGAGAATCCTGTATCAATCCCTTTTCCGGCAGATAGCGAGGTATCACCGGCGGATGCGCCTTGGGGCCGGTGATCTTAGGCAGGGTCTGAGCCAGTTCGTTCAGTTCATCCTTGGTTGTGGGACGAACCCGGCTCACGACCGCTCGAACGACAGTTGAACCGTGCCAGGCGAGAAACTCTCCACCGGGGCCGGAGACCGTCTCCATGCCGTCAGCCTTGTCGAGCGCTCCCGCTCCTGTTCCCTTAAGCCCGCGCAGATAGGTGAAGGCGCTGAAGGCTCCCGTGGCATCCGTGAACTGGTAAGCCTCAACGTTCATTGTTTCAGAACCTTCGGCGCGGTGGAAGGCCTTCTGGCTGGAACGCACGAGGCCAGCCTCCGTGAAAACAGCGGCGGCTTCGCCTTGTGGCTGGAAGGGCTCAACGGTGGCAGCAGGATCAGATTGCCAAGGTCCAAAGCTGGCCGGAAGTAGCGGAGCAGGCGGCAAGGTTACGGTCGTCTTTGTATCTTGCGCCGAGGCGAAGACCGCCGCGCAAATCAGCAGGAACGAAAAGAATGCCCGCGCCAGAAACCGTTTGGATTGCACCATGAAAATACCTGCCCCGTCTGGACAGATTACACCAGCCGATGGCTCTCAGATCAGGTGAAACGCGCGCATGATGATGCCGCCGATCCCGAGAACGCTCAGCAACCACAGCAACATGTTTACTCTGGTAGATACCTTCGCGATGGCTACTTCCAGTTGATACATGTCTGCTTTGATATCGCTGCGCAGTTGATTCATGTCTGCTTTGATATCGCTGCGCAGTTGCTCGACATCAGCTTTGCCATCTTTACGCAACTGCTCACCATCAGCTTTCGTGAAGAGGTCTAGTTGCGTGTCGCGCATGGCTTCGACGAGGGCTTCGGCCTTTTCACGCTCGAAGCCTTTCTCTCGCAACCGCTGAACGATAAGTAAGGTATCAAATGCCATAGTGCTCATGTGGCTTTCCTTTTCTGATGATATAGCAAACGGACGCATTGCCGGTTCCACTCACTTAAAATAAGAAGGAATGGCGTTTACGGAACAGTACGACGTTGTGGTTGTCGGCGCTGGACACGCGGGGTGCGAGGCGGCTGTAGCGGCCTCGCGCATGGGACTGCGGACGGCTCTGTTCACGATGAATCTGGACCTGATTGCGCAGATGAGCTGCAATCCGGCCATCGGCGGCATCGCCAAAGGGCACCTGGTGCGCGAGATCGACGCTCTGGGCGGCGTCATGGGCGAGGTCGCCGACGCCTGCGGCATCCAGTTCCGCCTGCTGAACACCAGCCGCGGACCGGCGGTGTGGTCGCCGCGTGCGCAGTGCGATAAGGCGCTCTATCGCGCCAGGATGCGTCAAACGCTGGAGTCGCAGGCGAACCTGTTCATCAAGCAGGCCGAGGCCGTTGACCTGATCCTCGATGACAAAAAAATCCTCGGGCTGATCCTCCGCGATGGACGCCAGATTTACGCGCGCGCAACGGTCGTGACCACCGGAACCTTCCTGAACGGCCTGATTCACTGCGGCGAGCAGCAATACACCGCCGGGCGCAGCGGCGAGCAGGCCAGCGTGCTACTGGGCGAGAATCTGAAGAAGCTGGGGCTGCGCGGATGCCGCCTGAAGACGGGAACTCCTCCCCGGCTCGACGGGCGCACCATCGATTGGAGCCGCTTCGAAGAGCAGCCAGGCGACGCCGATCCGACGCCATTCAGCTTCCGCTCGGCTAGCCAGGCCGGGCTGGGACGATGGCGTCCCGCGCTGCCGCAGGTAAGCTGCTACATTTGCTACACCACCGACGAAACCCTGCGGCTGATCCGCGAGAACGTGCATCGCTCGGCAATGTATTCGGGAAGGATCGAGGGCATCGGGCCGCGCTACTGCCCGTCGATCGAAGACAAGATCGTGCGCTTCCCGGACAAGTCGAAGCACCAGTTCTTTCTCGAACCCGAAGGCCTGCACACGCACGAGGTCTACATCAACGGCATGAGCACGAGCCTGCCCATGGAGGTGCAGGCGGCGATGGTGCATTCCATCCCGGGGCTGGAAAATGCCGAGATGCTGCGCCCCGGCTACGCCATCGAGTACGACGCCATCGACCCTACCGAACTCGACCGCTCGCTGAAGGTGAAAAGTTACGAGGGACTCTATCTTGCCGGGCAGATCAACGGCACCAGCGGATACGAAGAGGCCGGCTGCCAAGGCCTGATGGCGGGCGTCAACGCCGCTCTGTTTGTAAAGGGAGAGGCCCCGTTTACGCTGGATCGCACCGAGGCTTACACGGGTATTCTGA
>WQYS01000075.1 GCA_009781125.1 Acidobacteriaceae bacterium
ACAACAACAGGCAACGAAACACAGCAATCACAAACAAGCAATGGGACACAGCAATCGCAGGCTTATCAGGAAGGTCAGCAAATGGGGTATGCCGCCTATGCTCTTGGTTATCTGGGCGCAAAAGGAATATCAGGCGCGATAAAGTCACACCGTCGGCACTGTGCGCAGACGTATGGTGCTATGCCTACCGCTGGGGGTGAGAGTTGTGGAACAGATATCGGAGTGACTTTCAATCCTATTCGCGCTGAAGGAGGCGATTGGAGCAAAAATAGCATGACGGCTGGATTCGGCGTTATCGGTCGTCACAGATGGGGGTTTGCCGGACTGTTTTCGTATACCCGTGACTTGTCCATGCCGCTGGGATATAACAACCTACGCCAAAACCAGAACCTCATTACGGCAACAGTAGGACCACGCTACGCCTATAGACAGCGGAGTTACACAATCTTTGGCGATGTACTGCTAGGATACGCGCATGACTCCGATTACCACCCGAACAAATTCGCTATCCAAGCTGGAGGAGGAGTGAACTACAACCTCTCACGGCGGATTGCAGTTCGCCTTCCTCAAGTGTATTGGCTGAGAACATGGGACCCCGGTGATGTCCATCAGTACATACAGGCGGGAGCAGGTATCGTCTTCCGTCTGCAATAAGAGTTTGTCGTATTTGCCGCTTGTAACCGTAAAGGGTAGAGTCCGAAAACTCTACCCTTCATTGTGTCTTGTAAACTTGCTATGCCTGTTGTTGGCGTGGCCCCTTGCACGTTCTCTCTGTATCGTTGCCTATACAGGCGAATACTCTCTCTGCCCTCTGTTTTTGGATCAAAACTTTTTCGATCAAGTCCAACGACTCATCGAAATTCAAAGACGCTAAGAACTCATCCACCGTAACCCCTGCTGCTGTCGTTTGTGTAGCCAATGCCTTATCCCTCTCTGCCGTTACTGATTGCCGCCAGTTCCAGAGCTACCGGAAATTAAAACCGGAGTCAACAGCGTATCGGCTTGAATCCTGCATACCGTTCCCGTAAGCCATTAACCATTAATGAGATACGAGATAAAAATTTTTCTTGACGTTGTGCAATCTCTGAACTCTGAGGCAACCTAAAAATTTCTATCATGTAGAAAAAGTTCTCCATAGTGTAGAAACCCCTGTAAACGTTGATCGTTATCGCTCTGTATACATCATGTTCTTTTTCTATACTGTAGAAAAAGTCACTCCATGCGTATTGGCTGTAATCACGCTTCATAAAGATTTCACGTATTCCGTGGCACGAGGGCAAGATTCATGCTGCCTGTGACCTGAGAATCTTTAAAACAGTATTTGTGCTTATGCCCAGCTTGCCAGCGATACCACGTATGCTCTGGCCCTGCGTCCGTAGCTGGTGCAGTCGCTTGACTGTCTTGGAATCGTCCTCCACTTTGGGCCGACCGCCGACTCTGCCTTCCTTCCGTGCCCTTTCTAGTCCGGCAGTGACTCTCTCAGACAGACGAACGCGCTCCTGTTTGGCTATTGCAGAGAGAATGCCAATGATGGCCTCTTTGAATATGCCAGTGCTGTCCAGATATTGCTCTGTGAACGACCGATAGTTTACGCCGTAGCTGGTGAGCCGTTGCAAATGATTCAGCGTCTCCACGACCCCCTCACGGCTCAATCTGTCCAGACTCCAGAACAAGAGGATATCGAACTCTCTCCGGGATGCCGCTTCAAACATCTTTAGGAATTGCTCACGGTCTGACCTTTTGCCGGAAGCCCTATCCCGGTATTCCATTGTTACCGTCCAGCTTTGGCTCTTGGCGAACTCCCGAAGCTGGAGCAATTGGTTCTCTACATCTTGCCCTTTATCCTTTGTGGACACTCTAGCGTATAGCGCAACTCGCATGATGAAATTCTCCAATGCAGAGAACGTATCATAAAACATTTGTTTATTGCAACACTAATTTTAGGGGTCTGAACTCTACGCCAATCAAGAGTCTTAAGGTAAGGGTTTTTTGAGACAGCGACTAAATTGCCATCTTTACGTGATCGGCAATAGACCGGGAATGTAAGACGCAACGGGTTAGTTCGGAAAGGTTGTCAGGTATGGAACAACACGGCATCATTCCGACAGGTACATGTGAGACTCATTTTTCGTATGGACAGGGCAGGCAGGGGAGCTTCCGGTACTTGCCTGTGCTGGTGCGTCCATGACTTCTCTGTGAGTCTCTAAGTGTTTGCAATAGTTAGAGTTAGTTGAATCTAGCGAAATTCTACAGTATAGAATCCCGTATCTTGCAGAAAACACTTGACAAATCCCTAAAAGTTTGGTATACTAGAGTATAAAGCTCGGAATAGACATATTTTTTTATTACCGACACTCTACCGCACGGGGATACGGACCAATTGGGGTCTGATCTAAGCGGCAAGAGTGGCAGAAGCTGTAATGCCCAGCATAATGGTAAATGATTGAATTTAGAAGATATATCTACACAAACTTATCCTGTAATACCCCCGGAACCGTTCGGTAGACAACGACGAAGCCGGTTTCCCAATGCTGGCAAGGTGGTCAGCATAGCACGGGGTAAGACACAGCCTGATACACTCCCGGTAGCGATTGATTCTTGGCACAGAACGGAGAAACCACCTGTGCAAAGAAAACGATACCAGAATGGAAGCGTGTATCTAAACAACTCAAAAACGATGTGGAAAGGCGAATACCAAGATTACGTGCTGGATTCTCAGGGCGTAATGGTTCGCAAGGCTGTTCGCCTAACGCTGTGTCCATCTCGCAAACCAGACGGCTCGAAAGTCACCAAGACTGATGCCCGTCTAAAACTACAACCGCATATCGACCGCGTAAACAATCAAACCCTGTTCTCAATTCATGAGCGCAAGACGGCAACGTTTAGAGAGTTCTCAGATATTTGGGAACATGATTATGTCAGCCTCTGGAAACCCGCTACGCAATCAGCCGTAATGAGCAATCTTCGCTTGCTACGGTTACATTGGTACGAGAGAGATATGCGCTCGATTGGTGCCGGGGACGTGCAACGTCTGATAGCGCAAATGAAGAAGGACGGCAAGAAACCGCATACGATTCGGAACGTATGGGGAATCATAAACCAGATATGGAAAGCCGCCCTCGATCAGAGGTACGTTGACGCGGTGCTCCCTAAACCCCAACTGCCAAGGAACGTAAAGCCCAAACCCAAATACTTCATGCTTGATGAGGTAGGGCTTATCCTTGCAAACCCATTAGTTTCACAGTGGTACTCCAAGACGAAGAAAGAATTTGTAGGCTCGGAAACGCAAGAAAGCTATTACACGGTAGAGACACAACGCGCTATGTATTGGCTTCTGGCAGAAACGGGCATTCGTGCTGGTGAATTGGCCGGGTTACGTTGTGAGGATGTTCAGTCTGACAGAATCACAGTCAATCAGTCGGTCTGGCAACAGGAAGCACAAACCCCGAAGTCAGATGCCGCTGTGCGTACCATTGCAATCTCGCCTCAGTTGTCAGAGTTGCTTTGTGTGCAGGTGGATCGACAGATGGCATTCGGTCGCACGTTCCTATTCACAAACGGGAACGGGAGTCCCTTGGATATGAACGTGGAACGCAGACGTAGATTCAAGAAGGTGCTTATCAATCTTGGTATTGAGGATAAGGGCGCATATCACGCCTTTCGCCATTTCAATGCGTCGATGATGGATCACCTGAACGTACCGCTGAAACTGAGAGAAGAACGTATCGGACACGCTATGACAGGTTCGATCACAATGAACGTATACACCCATCGTTTTGATGAGCAATCGAACATGGATGCGGCAAAACGGTTAGGCAACGAGTTGGAAAAAGCGATGAAAAAAGCAATGGCAGAAACGAAATCCGAGTTCGTCCCTGCCTTATCCACTCTCTTAACCACTCATTCGGGGTCAGATTGCACCGATTTGAGTGCAGATTATACCTACCTCGAAGCAGCCTAAGTGCTTTAGTTTGTTTTGGTTGCGGGGGGAGGATTTGAACCTCCGACCTTTGGGTTATGAGGCGGAGAAAGCCGTTGATTCTAAAGGAAATAAAGGACTTGCCTCGGAAGAATACGGCATTTCGCGGAGGAATCCGCAACCCAGGCGCAACCAGATTTACCACTATTCGGGACTCCCGCTGTTGAATCCAATTTCATCCCCGATCGCAATTTCAACAAACGTTGAAATTCAATGTCCTAGGAACATTAACCTTATTGCATCTCTAATCTTTCGACATCCACGGTCCTCCTGCACGCCATACCGATGATTGCCTATTACCATCAGGTACCTGGCGAAGCAGTGGTTCAACGAATTTTCGGATTTCGGATATGACTTGCTCCAGTGAAACTGGTTTTACGTAAAGCTGGTTCTTTGTAACGAACGCATTCCACTGACGGTTCTTCGTATTGTCACGCCAAAATTCAGGCGTGAAAACCAACGGCGGGAATTCTACTGGAAGAGGCGTTTTCCTCCTCTCGAATGTTCGCTCAATCGCGTTCAGTAGCAGACCGCTCTCGAAGTCGAATGTTGCGGCGATTACTCCAATGTCATAAAAGTCCTTCATCCTGCTGTTGGCAATGGCAAGTTTTACCATTGCCTCGAATTTTTCGGCGACGACGGTTTCCTTCGGGTAGGTCAGCAGGACAGGTTCAGGTAAACCAAGCAGCGTCGGAAAAGCAGTTTCCTTTGGCGCTGGAGTAATGGCATCTCCGAAACCTAGATCGATCTGTACAGGAATTCTCGCGTTCGACAGTGTTCCGATAAATGTGACGCGCACTCCCTCATAATCAGCATCCTCCTTGATTCGAATGGCCTGCACTGAAGATGGATCAAAGATCAGACCGTCATCTTCAACCGGTTGGGTACACAATTCTCTGAAGATTGCTTCAAATCGTGTCAGAGCGTTTTCACCATATGCAAGGAAATCCGCATCCCGCGTTGGGCGATGTCTTTCATTGATCCAGAGATCGAACAGCAATGCCCCCTTCAGGATGAAGGTTTCGCGATGCTCAGATTGGCTAATTCGGTATAGTAAACGCTCCAAGGCATACCGGGTCAGAAAGAGGCCAAAATCGTCTTTTTGCTGTTTTGCCAGGTTTAGCAATCGTTGGCGAACCGACGCCGCGATATTGGTTACAAGCTTATTCACTGCAGAGACTCCATATATGGACGCATGACGTTCGCGACGCGGCAAACCTTTGCGGCCTCCCACAGTTGATCCATCGTGGCGCGTTTCTCTCGAAAGCACTCGCGCAAAGCCTGGATCGCCGTCTCCAGTCCTACGCGGTTGCGGAGTTTGAAGCAATCTGCAACCGTTTTTGCGGGAGAATAGACGCGTAGCTTGCCGCCTGCTACAGCATATTCTTCGACACCAAAATCCAACGACCCACCAGAGAACCACACAATGCGGGTGAGAGGATAAGTAGATTTAGGAGACCATGCTCCCCGCCGCAGTGCGATCCACACCTGGGAGGGATTTTCAGTTGTCAGGTTATGGAAGCGGAGCGCGGACGATAGACATATCACTGCTTGAGGAAATTTGCGAGAGACTTCAAGTAGAGTCTGGTGTTCTGTCGTTCCACTTTTAGGCGTGTTATAGATTCCTCGGGAAACACGTTCCAGTTGTCCAGCCAGCACAAGGCGGCGTAGATATGCGCGAGGAATACCTTTGGCATCGAAATCGCTGGAACGGATTACGGCACGTTGGCTGACAAGCCTTTGTGCGCGAGACATGAGCGTATTCACATCTCTCAAGATGATACAAATACCATGCAAATGTCAATAAGTGCATCGGTTACGGATCACTACGGGAAGCATCTCCCCCATCTGATCTGCAGCTCATCTCTCCGAACATGCCTCGCGAATGAATCGACGCTTAGACGTTCAATAGGTACAAACTGAATAAACGCTCAAAGAACTCACTGACTGTAGCTGGGCCAGAGGTAGCATCAAGCTCTGCACCTCCGAATCGATATACATCGTAGCCTACAAGACGAAGATCCCGATCGGCAGACACCATTCTGGCATACCTGCCAGCGTCGGCCTGGGAGTTAACGTCGGCATAGTGTTGCTTGCCATCAACTTCGAGAACGATCCGAACTCCATTCGGAAGAAGCATGAGGAAGTCCATGCGGAATCTAAGTAGCGCATCTTTGCCACGTTCTCGCGCGGTCTTCGGGTCCCCATGTAACCACACTCCAGGTAGGAGCGCAGGTAAACGTGGGATCTGGTGCTTGAAGTGCTCAAAGTATGATTTGAACAAAAGCCGTTGCGGAGGAGAGTTGTCAGGAAGGCAGTTGGCGACATGGTTCACCAAATGTGAGGAAGAACCCAAGTCAAGTTGACGAACGCAGCAAGTGACGAACTCCAAAACACCTCTGTCTTCCCAGGGCGTCGATGTATCAGCTTCGGAGGCAGTGTTGGGGTGATCGATTACATAGCCATTCCAATGCCAACCAGATTTGCTGCCACAACAATTACAGACACTCCGGCCCACAGTAGGCGAACAGCGCGCTTATGTACTCCGACCCACTCTCCGAGGACAAGTCCTACTAGGCCTCCGCAGAGCACATAAATACTCATGTGAAGCATCCAGTTTACATACGAAAGGTGCTGTGGGATATTTGCCGCGCCCCAGGCGTAGAAGAAGAACTGCAGGTACCACATGATCCCGCCGACTGCGGCGAGGGTAGAGTTCTTCATTAAAACCGGTCCTGGCTGGCTGAGGTCCTCTCGTAGAGACAAGCGCGGCAGTATGGCAAGACGGATAAAACAATAGAGAAGGTTGACCACCGCACCACCACCCATGATGATGACATAGCTGGGCAGTGCCGCATAGAGCGGATTGACACCAAGAGAAAGCGCCACCTTCTCCATAGGTTGTGCGGCATCAATGGCAAAGGACATCCCAGAGGAAAAGAGACCGCACATCAGTGCCAACAGCAGGCCGACCCCTATATTGAACTCTTTCAGGTGACCCTTCAGTTGCGTTTCCTTCAGGTGCCCCGCCAGAGTGACTATAGCCACTCCAATGAGAGCTACAAGGATTCCGGCCATCGAAACCAGTCCGCTGCGCGTTGAAAACAGCGTCATCGCCTGGCCATGAATCAAAGGCGGAACCAGCGTTCCGACGATCAAGTTAATTCCAATCGCAATGCCGATGCCTAGAGACATCCCCAGATACCGCATCGTCAATCCATAACTTACATTGCCGACGCCCCACATTGCTCCGAAAAGGGCAACCTTCAACAAGAAGCTGGTTCCGAATGCAGCATAAAACTGGCTGAAATGTGGCAACAGAAACATGCTGACGCCGATGGGAAGCAGTATCCACGAGAACAGGCCCGCCACGGCCCATGTTGTTTCCCAAGACCACCTTCTTACCCGTTCAATCGGCGCGTAGAACGAAGCCGCCATGGCTGCACCGATGAGATGCCATCCTATTCCTGCGGTAATTGAAGTCATGCGTTTGCCTCTCACTTTGCTTCTGTAAAGTTTGTTTGATCGAGTGCAGAGCATGATTTCCTAAAATTCCACCGCGCATGAGCAAATGCTCATATGTGGAATATATGCTTGACACCGATGCAACTAACATATATCTCTTGGATACGTGAAAGCAAATGCAGCATGCAGGAACGAAAGCAGAAGCCGAGGTCTATGGGCGGTCCCTGTTTTCGCTTGGGCCGTAGTGATGGAAAGGGCAGTGTAATGACAGGACATGTCGCCAGCAGGAACAGCAAGCAGTCCGTTCGGGTGGGTTTATGCGGTATAGGTCATCAGGCATATTGGCCTCAGTTTGCAGGACTGGAAGAACGGCTGAAGGGCTATGTAGACCGTGTGAAGTCGCGGTTGACTCGGCCCGGCGTCGAGGTCGTGAATCTGGGCATGATCGATACGGCGCAGCGATCGCAGGAGGCAGGACGCAGGTGCAGGCGAGAGGACATTGATGTGCTGTTCCTGTACATGACTACCTATGCGCTGTCGAATGTTGTTCTGCCTTTGGTTCAGAGGGCGGGCGTGCCGGTTATCGTGCTCAACCTGCAACCGGAGGACTCTATCGATTACGCATCCTTCAACAAGTTGAAGGACCGCACGGCCATGACAGGCGAGTGGCTTGCTTATTGTTCCGCCTGTCCTGTTCCCGAACTCGCCAATGTATTCCGCCGTGCGCGCATTCCCTTTCAACAGGTGACCGGGGTACTAGAGAATGCAGAGACCTGGCGGGAGATCGACGAGTGGTTGACTGCCGCGCAAGTGAGGGCGACGCTGGCCTCGGCGCGGCTGGGACTTATGGGCACCTACTACAGCGGCATGCTGGATATCATGACCGACGTGACGCTGGTCTCGATTGTCTTCGGCACACACGCGGAGATTCTTGAGGTGGACGAACTGAGCGGACTCTGTTCGGAGGTCACTCCAGATGAAATCACGCACCGCGTCGAAGAATTTTGCGCTCAGTTTGATGTGCAGCCAGATTGTCCGACGGAAGAGATGCGGCGTGCTGCGCGGACATCGGTTGCGCTGGATAGATTCGTGGCCCGGTACGACCTGGACGCCATGGCATATTACTACAAAGGTTCCGGCAACGAGGCGAATGAGGATACGATGAGTTCCATCATTCTCGGCACTTCGCTGCTGACCGCGAGACATATACCAGTGGCCGGCGAGTACGAGGTGAAGAATGCGCTAGCCATGAAAATCATGGATTGTCTGGGAGCGGGAGGTTCTTTCACCGAATACTACGCGATGGATTTCAAGGACGATCTGGTCCTGATGGGCCACGACGGCCCCGGCCATATCGCGATTGCCGAAAGCAAGACCAAGGTTCGTCCGCTACAGGTATATCACGGCAAGGTTGGACGCGGCCTGTCCGTGGAGATGAGTGTCAAGCATGGGCCAATAACCTTAATGTCGGTGGTAGAAGATGCGGGTTCAGGGTTCAAACTTCTGGTTGCCGAAGGTGAATGCGTTCCTGGCGCGATTCTTGAGATTGGCAACACCAACAGCCGTTACCGGTTCCCGATAGGCGCACGCGGATTCGTGGACGCATGGTGCTCGCAAGGTCCGGCGCATCATTGCGCGGTAGGGGTAGGCCACATCAGCAGCACACTGGAAAAGATTGCAGCGCTGATTGGCATTCCTATGCACCGGGTTTGCTGAACTTTATTCCCAGCTCGATTGCTACAGTGCCTTCAGTCAGGATCGCTCAACAATGCCTTCGCAGTCAGATGATCCGTTATCAGGACATCGATAAGCCGTGCTTGAACAGCGGCCCGGATCGCAGGAAGCTTGCCT
>WQYS01000076.1 GCA_009781125.1 Acidobacteriaceae bacterium
CAAGATACTTCGCGTGATTGTATGCCGCTCTCACCGCGTTTCGTGGCAAGTGGGCAAGCTGTACCTCGACATGATCGGGATTGTAGTCTTTCTCATTAAGTATCGTAGACGCAATGCCGCGAAAACCGTGGCCGGTCATCCGGCCCTTGTAACCCATTCGCTCCAGAGCCTTCAGAATCGTATTGTTACTCATCGGTTTCTTAGGGTCGCGGTCGCCGGGAAAGAGCAGTTCATTCTCGCCTGTGAGGTCGTGAAGCATCTCCAATACCTCCAAGGCTTGCCGCGCCAGCGGAACAATATGCCGTGTACCCATCTTCATCCGCTCGGCGGGAATGTCCCATCGGCGTTTCTCGAAGTCGAACTCGCTCCAACGTGCTCCAATCAGTTCGCCAGTACGAACAAAGGTCATTGCCAGCAGCTTCATCGCTAATCTGGTAACTGGCGTTCCCTGATATACCTCGATGGCACGTAGCAGTTTAGGAAGTTCACGCTCATCCACACGGGCATAGTTCACCTTCCTCGTAGGCGGAAGTATGTCACTCGGCTTAAACTCGGCGGCAGGATTACGCCTTGAGTATCCATGCGCTATGGCGTGACGGAATATCTGCCCGGTCGTTTCCAGTGCCCGCTTTGCAATATCCTTTGCTCCCCGGTCCTGAATGGCTTTTACCATCGCCACAACTTCGGGTGCTTCGATCTCGGCAATCGGACGCGCTCCAAGGCAAGGAAGGATGTCCATCTCAAGCCTCCGGCTCACGTATCCGGCATGACGCGGACTCTTGTCGTTCTTCCAATGTTCCCACCAGAGACGGGCTACGGTTGCGAACGAGTTCTCCGTCTTGACTTGTTCGGCGGTCTTGTCTTCCTTACGGCGAACCATCGGATCGACGCCAGAGGCCAGAAGTTGCCTTGCTTCGACGTGCAACTCTCGCGCTCGGGTCAACGTGACATCTGGATATGGTCCAAACGACATTAGCCGCTCCATTCCCTGAAAACGATACCTCCAGCGCCAAAGTTTTCCACCGGACGGCTGCACCTGCAAGTGCAAACCGTGACCATCAAACAGGGTGTAGGGCTTATCCTTCGTCTTTGCCGTGCGAACTTTGGCGTCGGTGAGGTCGTTCATTTTTACGCTCCAAGAGGCATTTAAGAAGAATATACACATTTTTAAAATTCGATATACACAAAAATATACACTTTTGGGCTGGCTTCCCCTGTTTTGCGTTGGACCCTCTTGGACAGTAAAAAACAATAAAACCCGCGTTTTTCGCGGGTTTTATGGACTTTCTTGGATTTTATTGGATGTCCTTGGACTAATCCTTGGCGGAGAGGGAGGGATTCGAACCCCCGATACCCTTACGAGTATGCCTGATTTCGAGTCAGGTGCATTCAACCGGGCTCTGCCACCTCTCCGCTTCTCATCAGTTTATCCTTGATCTGGCGTTCGAGGCAAAGGCGCAGATCGGAGGAGGCTCTTGGGCGAGACAGCGCAGAATGGTTGGTCCCCCGAACTCGTCCGGTGGCTCGACGAACAGGCCGCGCTCGCCGGGTTCGATGTTGCCGGTGTGGCCCCCGTCTCTGCTTCAGAGAACGCCACAGAAAAACTCTCCGCCGAACGGTTTCAAGACTGGATCGACTCTGGCCGCGCCGGTGAGATGGAGTATCTGAAGCGGCGCAACGAACAGGGAGTGCTGCTCCGCAGCCATGTGCGAGCGGCGATTCCGTGGGCTCGCTCCGTCATCGTCTGCGCTGCCGGCTACAACGCCGACGCGCCGCTGTCGGTTGCACCTGCTGCGGAGGACTCCGGCTGGATCGCCCGTTATGCATGGAGCGGCAGGCAGGACACAGGTGGCTCTCAAGACTCGCTGCTGCCCAGCGACTACCACGACGAGCTTCTGTTGCGCCTCCGCCGTATCGAGTCCGCCTTACACGATCGTGTCGGCTGCGAGACTCGCTGCTACGTCGATACCGGGCCGCTGGTCGAGCGGACTCTGGCCGCTGAGGCCGGTATCGGCTGGATTGGCAAGAATACCTGTGTCCTCAATCAGCAGCTTGGCTCGTGGATGCTGCTGGCTGTTATCGTTACATCGCTGCCGGTTGCGGAGGAGATGCCCTTACAGATTGCCGCCGACCGCTGTGGCTCCTGCACGCGCTGCATCGACGCCTGCCCCACCGGAGCGCTCGTCGCTCCGTGTGAGATGGACGCGCGGCTGTGCATCTCCTACCTCACAATCGAGAAGAAGAGCAGCATTCCCGAGGAACTGCGCGAGCCGATGGGGCGGCAGGTCTTCGGCTGCGATATCTGCCAGGATGTCTGCCCCTGGAACCGGCGCGCTCCGGTGGTCCGGCGCGAAGGCCTGATGCCGAGAAGGGAACTGGTGAATCCTTCGCTGGACTGGCTGGCGGCTCTCGATGAGGACGGCTTTCGCGGATGGTTCAAAGGCTCGCCGCTCGAACGCGCGCGCCGCAAGCGGCTCCATCGGAATGTGGCGATTGCCATGGGCAACAGCCGGAACCCGCGCCTGCTGCCGCAACTGGAGCTGTGGAGCGCATCCGAAGACCCGATTCTCGCAGAGACAGCACAGTGGGCTGCGCGAAAGATTCGGGCGGACAGAGCTCTGTAAGTTGTACCTGTTCATTCTGTCGCTTTGCTCCAGAACGACAAGGATTTGGGGACAGAGAGGAAAAAATAGTGTGAAAAATGCAGGCTAAAGGAAGAACCCCGCGGCGTGCGGCAGGTTCTTTATTTGGAACAAACAGGAAATCGTTCAATTATTTAGAATAAAACGCATTTTTGTCGCTGAAGTAGTTAACAACAACTTATCTCCTCAGAGCTAATTCCAAAGTAAATTGAAGGACTTGTTAGCCCATATTGGGACTATAATTTCCAAGAATCTTTCTAATGCTGCCATCTTGTACATTCTGCTTTGCTGCGGAGTGACGAGAAAGACTTTTTGTTGTGCAACAAAGAAAAGGGATGGAACGGCAACTGGCAATGATTGCTGAGAGATACGACTACGAAGCGTTGCCGTTGCCGAAGTCATTAGACAGATTTCCAGGATATTCCACCCAGAAGCATCTACCGCGAAAATTGAAGGGAAGAAGAAGCATGTTCCGGAAAGCTAACGTCACGCTGTGTTGCATCTTTGTGTTTGCCATGGTTTCGTTCTTAGCTGCGAGTAAAGCCTATGCAGCCGTAACCGCTCAGGTGACAGGGGCCAGCTCGGGCTATACGCCGACGGGCGTCGACTTTGACGGCATCGAGGTGACGCAGCAGTCCGTGCCGATTACCGTGACGTTTACCTTCAACGCCCCGGCAACAGTGAGTAATGCCGAGGTGACCGGACAGGGCGGGCAGTTAGTGGACTTCATCCCTGTCCCGCCATCCGGGATGGGCACGCCGACAGACACTTGTACAGGTGCTGTTATTACAGCAGCAGACCAGACCTGCTCTGTGGAGGCGATCTTCGCGCCGACGGCGACCGGCCTGCGAGAAGGCGCGATCACTCTGTTCGATGCGTTGGGCAATCAGTTAGGAGTGGCGTATCTGAAAGGACTCGGCCTGGGGCCGCAACTGGTCTTCCGTCCGGCCACCATGACCCATGTCGCCGGAGCCGGAACTACAGATACAAACACCAAGCTGGTGCAGGGCAAGAACATGGTGATGGATGCGGCGGGCAATCTATATGTTGCTAACCTGAACTCCTGTTCGGTTTCCATATATCTATACTCGTCCGCAACAGACTCTTACTCGTGGAGTCAGAATTTAGACGTCTCTGAAGGCACATGCACCGGCAACGCCGCGGGCACCTCGGGAACCTACACAGGGTCGCCGCGCGGCATGTGGGTGGATGGCGCGGGCAACATCTATGTGGTTAATTCGGACACCGGCGTTGTTTGGGAGTTTCGGATCACGTCGCTTCCTGGAGTGTATCCCGCAACCTATCACAAGGTGCAGTTGAGCGCGACTGGGACTCCGGCTCTGCTGTTTGCTGGCGTCACCGCCAAGTACACCACGCCTTCAAGCATCGTAGTGGACGGCTACGGCAACATCTTCTTCACGGAATCACAGGCCAATCCCAATAATGTATGGAAGGCCGTGCTTAAACCGGACGGCACCTACACGCTTACGGCGATCTGGTCCATCTCTCCTGGCGGAAACGGCGCCACCAATACAAATGCCTGGGGACTTGCCGTGGATGCTGCGGGAAATGTGTACGTCGGCCTGGACAACACGTTCCGGGTCGTAAAACTTATACCGGCAGATTCGACGAATCCTCCTGGAGAAACGTTGTACAACGTATCCACGGGCGGTGATGTAGCCAATGCCAGCAATGGCGGTTTGGCAGGGCCCTATAGTCTGGCCGTGGATGCGGCGGGCGATGTGTACATAGCAGATACAACCGGCGGCACGGGCAGTTGTACCGCGCAGTACAACGACACTACGGGCGCAAACAGTTGCAACGGCACCAGCCAGGTAGTTGTAGCGGTTCCGCAATCACAAAACGATCCCAACACCACTTATAAGGCGGCAGCGTTGCCGTTGCAGTGGCCTGATGGAACATACAACACGACATTTCCGCTGACGACGACCGGCGCTGGCACCATGATGCGTAACGGTTCCAGCCTGCGCGGCATCGCTATCGACAAGTGGGGCAACTTGTATGTAATGGACCAGATCATTAATGCCAACAGCAATGGAGTGACGCTAGGCACGATCTGGAAGCTGACGATGAATGTTCCGCCATCGTCGCTGGAGTTCGGGAAGCTGTATGTCGGCAATAGCAGCCTGCCGCAGGTTTTTTCGCCGACGAATATCGGCAATGAGAATCTGACTATCGAGGCGGCTGACACTGCGATCTCGCCTATTACCGACGGCGGAGCCGTCAATAACGGCATGGTGAACTTCGCAACGGGTTCGGTGCTTTCTTCAGGCGGGTCTACGGCCTGCATTCCGGATGCGACGGCTACTCCGCCCTTGAATTCTGTGGATGTTCTTCCGGCCACGAGCTGCGACCTGACCGTCAGCTTCAGTCCGGTTGCCAATACCGGCGCGGGAGTTGATCGAGCGGTGCTGAACAATCTGGACACCAACACCCTGAACGCCACGGCTGACCCGATCGCGAAGATTGACCTGAACGGCATTGGGCTGTATCTGTGTATTGATCCGCCGGGATGTGTCGACACGCCGGTGTCGCCGTATGTGTTGTCTCCCGGACTCCCTAATGTTCCGTATTCAGGATTGGCAACGCCGTTCACGCCTATGGACGGTTCGAGCGGCAATCTGACGGCCCCGCTTTCGATTACCGACACCGCAAACCCGGGGACGTACCTCTTTTCGGGAACGTTGCCTCCGGGAATGCAACTGTGGGATTATGGCGGCGGGAGGGTAATGTTAAGCGGCACGGCTACGTCGACCGGCACATATGACTTTACGCTACAGGCGAAGGACAGCACGCTACCCGTGGATGGCGGCCCGTACACTACGACACAGGCATACACCCTCACCATCTCCAATGTGGTGATTACGACTCCGTCGCCACTGTTAGACGCCACCTATGGAGCTACTTATTCGCAGACGCTGGGGGCAAACGGTGGAACGGGTCCATACACCTATGCCGTGACCTCCGGTTCGCTTCCTCCCGGATTGATTCTGTCCGCGGCGGGGGTAACGGCGGGGGTAATTTCAGGACAACCGGGCGCAAGTTCAGGATCACCAGCGACGGTAGGTTCTTATAGCTTTGCAGTCACGGTGACAGATAGCAAGGGCGCTACTGGAACACAAACCTATGTACTGACGGTGCAGCCGGCAACGGTGAGAGTGGTGGCTTTTTGCAGCCGCGTGTATGGCACCGCGCTTAGCCTCACAAACAATTGCGCTTATTCCATCAATGGAATAGTCACCACCGTAACCAACAGTTCAGGGACAACGTATACCGGTGATACTTTTATAGGGACCGTTACGGTGGATCCGGCGGGAGCATTGCTTACCTCTCCGGTGGGTACTTACCCGCTTACGCCGGGCGCAAACCCATTTGGGAATACGCGCGCCGCAAATTACAACGTAGTAGCCAGCACTCCCGTGGGAGCTTACACGAACCTGCTGACGATTACTCCGGCGCCTCTGGTGGTAACGGCCAATCCTGCTACCTTCGACTATGGGCAACCCTATACGGGATTAACAGCTCAGATTACCTCTCCTGCCAGACTGCCGAACGGAGACTCCTTCACGGTCGGCGCTACGACAGCTCTGCCTCCTAACTCTCTTGCCGCAACGTATACAGGCGCTATTGTGCCGACGTTGACTCCGAACGGCACGACGCTGCTGAGTAACTACGATGTAACGTATAACAACGCCGATTTGACGATCGAAGACCTGGTGGTTACGTCGACGGTGACGGTCAACGCTCCCGGCGGTACTCCTGGACCGTCTGCTGCGGTTCCCTATGGCACGCCGGTGACGCTGACCGATGCGATCACTCCAGCGCCTGCCGTCGGCGATACGGGCACGGTGACCTTCTACGAGGTTCCCGCTGGCACGGCATCCTGTAGTTCGATTCCCGCCGGTTCGATTGTGATTGGTCCGGCTGTCAACGTGTCTTCGGACGGCACCAGCGCATCGGCCACGCTGCCGGTAGCTCTACCAGCTAACCCGGATCCGTATCTGATCTGTGCGGCCTACAGCGGAAGCACCACTACGGGACAAGCCACGGGCGGATCGTCCCTGGGCGGACCGGTCTCGGTGACGGTGACTCCGTATAGCCTGTCCCCAGGCGCCTGCTTGTCGCCGATTCAGCCTCAGAACGTCTGTCCGGCGCTGATTCTGACGCCGAATCCGGCCACCCGCCTTACGGGGGATCCGGACTCGTCGATTGCCTGGAGCTACACGACAGCCATTGCCCCCGGTGCCAGCCTGCAGAACGGAGATACGCTCGCGACGGTGCAGATTGCAGGCAATCCGGGGACGTTCACGCCTGACTATACCTCGGGCTCTTCCACTACGGAGGGCGTCTATCCGGTGGCTCTCTCGGGCCTGACGAGCAGTAACTACGTGATCAGCTTCGCTCCGGGCACGCTGACGCTGAACGATTCGCCTACGAATCCGACGCTGAAGATCGGCACCAACGGCAACCCGCCCAGCACGGCGACGAACCAGCAGACCAGCTATGGGCAGACGGTGGTTCTGCAGACGACCGTTCCGGCGAGCGGAAGCGGCTCCGCGCCGACGGGCACGGTGACGTTTTATGACAGCAATGGCAACCCGATCTGCGCGGCTCCGGTGCTGAGCGACGGCACGGCTACCTGCGATTCGGCTCCTGGACAGTTGCCCGCAGGCATGGAGCAGATCACGTCCGTCTACAGCGGCGACTCGAACTATGCGCCGGGCACGGCTGGTCCGATGCCTTTGCAGATCAATCCGGCGACGGCGAACAACGACGGCACCACTCCGGCAATCGTCATCACGGTGGCGAACACCAGCATGCTGCAAGGTTCGGCGACGATGCCTGCCTTCAGCTATACCTGCGCGCTGGCTACGGGCGCTCAGTTCTACAACGGCGACACCTGTGCGGCCATCGTAGACGGCATCGCGAAGTATTTCGTGGACCCCACGGTGGATTCGACTACGCCGCTCTCCGGCACCCAGCCGAGCATATCGATAGCCGACAGCGCCACCGGCTCCACTGCCTGCGCGGACACAAGTACCACGAGCCCAGGCACGGGTTGCAGTCTGACGGTTGCCAACTACACGGTACACTTCGTTCCGGGCACGCTGACGATTGTCAGCGCCGCGACACTAACGACCATGACAGTGACACCGACAACGGCGCTGACAGCCAACGGAGGGACGACTTACGGGGTCCCGGTGACTCTGACGGCTCAGGTAACGGAGGCGGACGGAACAACCCCAGTACCGGCAGGCGGCACGGTAACGTTCAGCAACGGCGGCGTGGTGCTGTGTACGGCGACGGTACAGGCGGACGGCTCGGCAACCTGCGAGCCGCTGAATGGGACGGACAATCCGCTGCTGCCAGTGGGCAGCTACGACGTGACGGCGACCTATCAGGGCGACGGAACGACGGGCAGTACGGACATGGCGACCAGCACCAGCCTACCGGTTCCAGTGACGGTTACCAGGGCCAAGCTGAGCGAAAACGACACAACGCCAGTTGCGCCAAGTGCGCCTCCGCCTGCGACATCGGCTACGCAAGGCACGGATGGTCCGGACGGCCAGCCATATCCTGCGCCATATTTAGCGGTTGTTCCGGGTACAACACCGGACGATCCGGCAACGATCACGGCAGGCCCGTTCCCGACGAGTACGACGGGCGGTCCGGCGACGGGCACGGTGACGATCACCGACTCGCTAGGCAATCCGGTCTGCTCGGCGACGATCAACACCGTCACAGGCACGGCAAGCTGCCAGGCGATCCTGCCTCCGGGTACAACGACGCTCGATGGAAACTACAGCGGCGATCCCAATTTCAGCCCCAGCACGGTGGGTCCGCCGGTTGCGGTGCCGGTGTCACTTTCGCTGACCGTGAACGGCAGCACCAATCCATCGCCAACCACTTACGGACAGTCGGTGGTGCTGACCACAACGGTGCCTCCTGGAACGACCGCGTCGCAGCTGGCGTTCAACTACGACGTCAGCGGCACGGCGACACCGGTTCCTGGCTGCACGGTGACGATCGATATTACGGCCAATCCAAATACGGCCTCGTGTACGACTACCACGATGCCGGTGGGCGGACCGTTTGACATCACCGCCAATCTTACCGGCGCCTCGCCCCAGCCGGATGCGGCCTCGAATACCGTGCAGCTGACGGTGAACGCGGCGGAGATGGTTCCGGTTCTGGCGTCTGTGCCTGATCCGCCGACGGCAGGCCAGGCGGGAACGGTGCTGACGGTTACGTTGCCATCGGACGCGACGGGGACGGTGACGTTCTACGAGCAGGATGGGACGACGGCGCTTCCGGGCTGCACGAACAGGCCGATCACGGCGGGCACGCCGAACGCGACGTCGACCTGCACGGTGACCATCCCAGTAGGGACGACGGCGGTGGAGGCGAAGTACAACACGGGCGGGAACTATGCTCCGGCGACGACCAACCAGGTTCCGGTGAACGCGGCGGAGATGGTTCCGGTTCTGGCGTCTGTGCCTGATCCGCCGACGGCAGGCCAGGCGGGAACGGTGCTGACGGTGACGTTGCCGTCGGA
>WQYS01000077.1 GCA_009781125.1 Acidobacteriaceae bacterium
CCGGCCCGTACTGTCCGCGCACCGTGTCGGCGGCTTGTATGGGAAGAATCGCCTTCCAGACCTTCTCCTTTTCCACGCGCACGGCGTCGGCCTTGAACGATACTGGCGGCTCCATGGCGACGAAACTGAGCAGTTGCATTACATGATTCTGCACCACGTCGCGCAGCGCTCCGGCCTGCTCGTAGAACGGACCGCGGCCCTCGACGCCGAGCGTTTCGGCTGCCGTAATCTGCACGTGGTCGATGTAGTTGCGGTTCCACACGCTCTCGAAGATGCCGTTGACGAAGCGGAAGACGAGGATGTTCTGCACCGTCTCCTTGCCGAGGTAGTGGTCGATGCGGAAGATCTGATCTTCGTGGAAGACTCTGTTGACCTCATCGTTCAGCGTGCGGGCAGATGTCAGATCGCGGCCAAAAGGCTTCTCGATGATCGTCCTTGCCCACGATGGCTTGCCGCCAGTCTCTGTGAGAGGCTGCGCCATATCATGCGCGCCAAGCTCACTGATAATGTTCGAGAAATACTCTGGAGCCGTCGCCAGATAGAAGAGCCGATTGCCGCGCGTGCCTAACTCGCGATCCATCGCTTCCAGCTTCTGCTTGAGCGCGTCGTATCCGGCGGCATCGTCGAAGTTCATGGCGTGATAGTGGATGCGGTCAACGAACGGAGCCAGCTTGGGATCGTTCTCTTCGACGCCGCCGCCGGCGAGGATGCCTTCCTTCATGTCGCGGGCAAAGCTCGCTTCGAGCGGGCGACGCGCCACGCCCAGTACGGCAAAGCAGCTCGGCAGCAGCCCGCCCTGCTCCAGGTGATACAGCGCCGGCAGCAGCTTGCGCTTGGTAAGGTCGCCGGAGGCTCCGAAGATCACAACAATACATGGATCGGGCGCGCGTTCCATGCCGCGTGCTGCCGCCACTGCGCAGCTTCCTATCTCAGCCTGTGTCGTTGCCATGGATTGACCCGCCTCCTTGCTTCCCTATTTCAGACTTCGCTGCGCCGGTCAACGATTCATTGATAGTTCTTGCCAGCCCCAAATGTCCGGGTGCCCCATCCTTCGCGTTTTTTGCGAAGGGTGGGAATGCAGGATGCTCATTCGCCATGTTTTTCATCCGGAACAGTGGTGAATCAATCTGTTTACATTCCCACCCTTCGCTACGCTCAGGATGGGGCACCCGGACGTTTGCGGCCTTCAGGACTTCATATAGGCCGCCTCAATTGCTTTCACCTTATTCAGCCGCCGCACAAAACGTTTTTCTTTGGCGATGAAGTTCGCTTTCAGGTAGGCTTCGACGCACTCGAAGGCCAGCGCCGCACCGATGATTCTTGCGCCCAACACCAGCACGTTCATCTCGTCGTGCTCGACGCCCTGATGCGCCGAGTAGGTGTCATGACACATCCCGGCGCGCACGCCGGGCATCTTGTTGGCAGCGATGCTGACGCCTACGCCCGAACCGCAGATTAGAATGCCGCGCTCGGCCTCGCCCGCCATCAGCGCCTTGCCTACCTTGAGTGCGAAGTCCGGGTAGTCGGAGGGGTCCGTGTTGTAGGCCCCCAGGTCCTCGATCTGGTGCCCGAGCCTGCGAACGTAGTCACGGACCTCTTCCTTGAGCGGAAAGCCAGCGTGGTCAGAGGCGATGGCGATCTTCATGAACAATTTTCTCCCTTGTTTTCTTATAGTCTCTTTTGGATGCCGGACCAATAAGCATGTCCAAACAAGATGATCTTGCTGTAAGAGCGCCGAAGGCGCGATCTATACCAGCCCAGGACGAAGCCCTGGGAACGGATGCTAACAAGGAATAAAGGGCTGAAAGCCCGCTCTATAAATTTGTACCGCCTTTATAGAGCGGGCCTTCAGCCCTTTCCATCTTCGTTTGGCACCTTACCTGGGGCTTCGCCCCAGGCTGGTATGGGACGCGCCTTTGGCGCTTCTTATTTCTTAACCAGCTTCTTCGCGTGCTCCACGACATTGGCCACGTTGAAGCCCAGCTTATCGAGCGCGACCTTTCCCGGAGCCGACGCGCCAAAGCGATCGAGCCCGATCACCGCGCCGTTGGGGCCGATGTACCTGTACCAGCCCATCGTCGTTCCGGCCTCCACGGCCAGCTTGGGAGTGCCCTCCGGCAACAGGCTCGCTTTGTACGCGGCGTCCTGCTCGTCGAAGATTCTGAAGCTCGGCATCGAGACCACGGTCGCGCCAATGCCCGCCGCCTTCAGCTCTTTGGCGGCTTCGAGTACCAGCGCCACCTCGGAGCCAGTCGCAATCAGAATGATGTCCTTGCCCAGCGACTCCAGCACATAAGCGCCTCGCCGCACGCCCTCGTGCGCCTTCGCCGCATCGAGCACGGGAAGGTCCTGCCGCGAGAGCGCCATGAAGCTCGCGCTCTTGCGTTCGAGTGCCAACTGCCAGCAGGCCGCCGTCTCGTTGGCGTCCGCCGGGCGGAGGTCCGTCAGGCGAGGAATCAGGCGCAGGCTCATCAGATGCTCAATCGGCTGATGCGTCGGCCCGTCCTCGCCCACGGCCACCGAATCGTGCGTAAACACGAACAGCGAATGCACATTCATCAGCGCCGCCATGCGGATGGCCGAGCGCGCGTAGTCCGAGAAGACGTAGAACGTCGAGCCGAAGGGAATCAGCCCGCCGTGCGCGGCCATGCCGTTGACCATGGCGCACATGCCGAACTCGCGCACGCCGAAGAAGAGGTTGCGTCCGCGCGCGTCGGCGTGGAAGCTGGGCGAGTCCTTAAAGATAGTCTTGGTGGAAGCGGTCAGATCGGCGGCCCCGCCGAACAGCTCCGGCACCACGCCGGCAATGGCGTTCATGACGACATTGCCAGCGCTGCGCGTGGCGATGGGCTTCTCCGTTGGGAAGGAGGGAACCGCCTTCTCCCAGCCGGGCAGCATCTCGCCCTTTACGATGCGCTCGAACTCAGCGGCAGGCTCTGGATACGCCTTCTTGTAGGCAGTAAAACCGTCCGTCCACTCCTGATGAGCCTGCTTGCCGCGCGGCTTGATCGCGCCCCAGTTCCTGGCGGATTCTTCGGGCACATAGAAGCTCTTGTCCTCAGGCCAGCCCAGATTCTTCTTGGTGACTGCCGTCGCGTCGGCGCCCAGCGGCTCGCCGTGGGCCTTGCTGGAGCCTGCCTTGGGGCTGCCGTAGCCGATCACCGTGCGTACGCGGATCAGCGACGGACGGGTCGTCTCCGCCTTCGCCGCCTGAATCGCCTGCTCCAACGCGGCAAGATCGTTGCCGTCATGAACCATCTGCACGTGCCAGTTGTAGGCCTCGAAGCGCAGGGTGACGTCCTCGGTGAAGCTCAGCTCCGTGGGGCCGTCGAGCGAGATCAGGTTGTCGTCATAGAGCACGATCAGCTTGCCCAGGCCGAGCGTTCCGGCCAGCGAAGCCGCCTCATGCGAGATGCCTTCCATCAGGTCGCCGTCGCCGCACAGCACATAGGTGTAGTGATCGATAATGGCGTGACCGTCGCGGTTGTAGACCGCCGCCAGATGCTTCTCCGCCGTGGCCATGCCGACGGCCATGCCGAATCCCTGACCCAGCGGTCCGGTCGTCACCTCGACTCCCGGAGTCTCGCCGAACTCGGGATGGCCCGGCGTGTGCGATCCCCACTGCCGGAACTGCTCCAGTTGCGACAGGGGCAGGTCGTAGCCAGCCAGGTGCAGCACGCCATACAGCAGAGTCGAAGCGTGGCCGTTGGAGAGAACGAAGCGGTCGCGGTCGATCCACTTCGGATTGGCCGGATCGTGCTTCATCACCTTGCGGTAAAGAAGATACGCAATCGGAGCGCATCCAAGCGGAGCGCCGGGGTGGCCTGACTTTGCCTTCTCCACGGCATCGACGGCGAGAAAGCGGAGAGCGTTAATCGAAAGCTGATCGAGCGCGTGCTGTTGGTCTATCTGCTGGGTACTCATTTTCCTTTTCCTAACCGCTTCTAGGTACGCCAAGCCTTTAGGCTTGGCTTCTCTCGGCTTCACCACCGAATCGGAGCTTTAGCCCCTGGGGTATGGCTTCTGGGGTGGGTAGAGATGCATAGTCGCCACGGCGACCTAAAGCCCTTTTAACTATGTCACTCCAGAGTGCCTTGGCCTACCTGGAAGCAAAAACTCCGAGATGCGATTGCCTGTCTCTCCAGTGTACAGTCGGGCGCGCGTCCCTGTGGAGGGGGTATAAATGAGATAAGTGCATCGAACCGCAATACTTCAGCATCGAAATACAGTCAGACGAAACACCATAGGAGTGAAACTTGGCACACGAACTTCCCCCTCTGCCCTACGATTACGCGGCGCTTGAGCCTCACATCGACGAAGCGACCATGAAGATTCATCACGGCAAACACCATCAGACTTACGTCAACAACCTCAACGCGGCCATCGAAAAGCACCCCGAACTCGCCAAGAAGAGCGCCGAGGAGCTGCTGAAGAACCTGGCTGCCATTCCCGAGGACATCCGCACGGCGGTGCGCAACAACGGCGGAGGCCATGTGCATCACGCCATCTTCTGGCAGCTCATGAAGCCGCACGGCGGCGGTGATCCATCGGGCGAGATCGCCCAGCAGATCAAGGCCGACTTCGGCGACTTCGAGAGCTTCAAGAAGCTGTTCAACGAGACCACGGCCAGGCAGTTTGGCTCCGGTTGGGGCTGGCTGATCTTCGAGGGCGGCAAGCTGAAGATCATCACCACGTCCAACCAGGACTCGCCGCTCTCGCAGGGGCATTACCCGATCCTGGGCAATGACGTATGGGAGCACGCCTACTACCTCAAGTACCAGAACCGCCGCCCCGACTATCTGGCCGCCTGGTGGAACACGGTCAACTGGGACGAGGTCAACAAGCGCTTCGCCACCGCGCGTAAAAAGTAACACCTAAGTAATCTGTGGAAAACTCACGAGGAGCCTTCAGGCTCCTCGTGTTACGTTAACCCTACAACTTTCTGGTTACAGGATATCCCTCCCCCTGGAGTTGTCCGAATATGCCTTCCGTACCTTCAGTAAGAGATAACACCGTAACCTATAAACCATAACTATTTATGTATAGGGTTCTCTATGGAGACACAGATGAAGAGCGTCATAAGTTACTTATTGAGCTATCTATCCTTATATCGTTGCAGCGTTCGTTATGCCATCGTTCTGGTTGTGGTTGCTGCGAGCGCCATCTCTGCGGCGGCGGCAACGAACAATCCGAACGCCGCCAGCAGCGCGGCAAACGCAGTCATCACAATCAGTCCCGCCGCCGGAACCTACGACTCCTCGCAGGCGGTGACGATCACGACCGACGTTCCCGGCGCGAAGATCTACTACACCACCGACGGCTCGACTCCGACGGCGTCCTCGGCTGAGTGCAAGGGGTGCTCGATCGCGGTCTCCGACGGCCAAACCATCCAGGTTATCGCCGTGAAGGCGGGGACAACCAGCGGCGTCGCCTCGGCTACCTACAACATCGGCACCTCTACCGCTGATCCCCCCTCCGTCATCTCCAGCGGCCAGATATGGTACGTCAACGGCGGCGGCGGAACCCGCTACTCCATTAACAACATCTACGGCCAGTGCAACGGGATGTCGCCTGCTCCTTATCCTGGCGCCGGCGTCGATCAGGACTGCGCCTTCAACGACATCCGCTCGCTGTGGACAGATGGCAGCTACACCACCTCCACCACCGCCGGAGCGCCCGCCTGGGGATGGATCGGCTCCAGCGGCGACACCTACCTCATCGACTGCACGGGCGGCGCACTCTGCCGCATCGGTCAAAGCGGCCCCAACTCTGGAGACTGGTATGGCCTCGCCGGAAACCCCTACGGCGCGGGAGCTCCGCCGCCCATCAGTGGAACCGCTGAGGCGCACACCAGAATCCTTGGTATCAACTACGCCGGATGCAGCTCGCCCGAAGCGAAGACGCAAGTGCATGGAGGCTACGGAGTCAGCTCCGTCTTCACCCTGGCCGGCGCGTCCTACGTGGACCTGGCCTGCTTCGACATCACCGACTACTCCAGTTGCGGACGCGCCACGCAGACCAATACTTGCCACTCCAGCGCTCCCCTGGACGACTACGCCGCTACCGGAATCACGACCAGCAACCAGACCACCAGCGTCACTATCACCGACGTAAACATCCATGGTATGGCCGTGGACGGAATGCGCGGGCCGACCGGCGATGGCGTCGTAGTGACGCGAGTCGCCGTCTCCGGCAACGCATCCTCCGGGTGGGACATGGACGATCTCTCCGGAACCACCGGAACCGGCCATCTCACCCTGAGCTACTTCACCACCCAGTGGAGCGGCTGCGCCGAAGAGTATCCGATCGTGGATGCGGTTCCGTATCAGGACTGCACCGACGACAACTCCGGCGGCTACGGCGATGGCGTCGGCACGGCCACGGTCACCAGCAGCACGGCGTGGATCATGTCGATTGACCACTCCGTTGCGGCCTACAACACGCAGGATGGCTTCGACCTGCTGCACCTGGAGGGGAACGGATCCCGGCTTACGATCGCCAACACGCTCGCCTACGGAAACATGGGCCAGCAGATCAAGGCTGGTTCAGCATCGACGGTTACGAATAACGTGATCGTCGGCAACTGCAACGCGCTGCGGCAGGCGATTCCGGGAACTCCGGCGGGCTACAACTCCCGGCTCTCGGATTTCTGCCGTGCCTCCGATGTTCCCGTAGTGATTGCCGTCAGCGACGGCGAAACGACACAGTACGCCAACAACACGCTCTACACGGCCAACACCATCGGCGTCGAAGTGGCTGCCAACGGAGCCTGCACCACGAGTTGCTATCTCAAATACGAGAACAATATCTTTGTGGGCTTCATGGACAACGCCGCCAACGGCAATACCAACGGCGGTACGGAAA
Organism: Acidobacteriaceae bacterium; assembly: GCA_009781125.1. The sequence continues at coordinate 6,865 of WQYS01000077.1, forward strand.
AGCTGCCGACGCCCATCTATTTTGACAGCGGAGCTGAGATTCTCTCCGCCGCCGGATCGAGCTTCAGCAACAACGCGACCTTCAACCCACGATCCAACTGGGCCTGTCCCAACACCGCATGGGGAGAGGTCAACGGAATTTGCGGCGATCCGGACCTGGTGGACGAGAGCTGGCACGTCTACGGGTACGGCGACATGAGACCGGCCAGCAACTCCATCGTGATAGGAGAGGGCATTCCCGTTTTGGGAATAACGGCGGACTACTCGGACAGCCCCCGCTCAATCCTGGCTCCAACCATCGGAGCCTACGAACAATGCAAAGAATAAGCCGGTCAGCAGCAGACCGGTTCCGCAGAGAAGCCAGCCCGCCGGGGCTGGCTTCTCTAAAAGCGCCTGGAATGGGCCGCGCATGGAATGACCTTGCCCGGATGCAAAGATTTGCGATATTCTCGTTCTTCCGGCAGGTGCAACAGAGTGGACTCCAAACGGCGCGCGGCGGCGGTTCTTGTAATCGCAGGGGTGGTACTGTGCGCGCTCGCTGTCGTCGTATTGTTCCACGTGGAGCAATCTCTGCGCCGCGCGCAAAAGGATACGGCGGCGGCCCGCGAGGACGCTGTCAGCGTCCGGATTCTCACTCCGCTGCCGAATCCCGGCTTTGAGGCGATCTCCGCTCCGGCTGTCTTCAAATCAGCCGCCGAGTTCGATGGACGCCTGTTCGTCTCCGGTCCTGCGGGGCTGTATGCCTACTCGCTCGACGGCTCTTTGCAGCACATCTATAGAGTTGGCCTCGATCTGCCCGCTGCGCCGCTGGGCCGCATGATTGTGGGCACGCTCTCCGACAACCGCGAGCCGGAACTATTGATAGCTACCGCAGGCGAAGGTGTGCTGGCCTTCAACGGACAGCGATTCCGCCAGATTCTGCCCGGCGACGTCGACGCGCGCAACATCACCGCGCTGCTGCCGCTCGCTTCGGGCCGCCTGCTTCTGGGCTCCGCCAAGCGCGGCGTGCTGGTGTACGACTCCGGAACTCTGAAGAGCTTTCATCCCACCACCAGCGGCATCTATGTGACGGCGATCACGGGGTCGGAGTCGGAGCTGTGGATCGGCACGCTCAATCGCGGCGTGCTCGACTGGCGAGGCGGCCAGATAGAGGCTATCGACGAGTCGAACGGCCTTCCTGACGCGCGTGTCGATTGCCTTGAGATGGAAGGCGATTCGGTCTTTGCCGGAACCCCTGGCGGCGTTGCGGAGATTCGCGGCGGCAAGGTGACCAGTGTTCTCGCTCGCGGAAGCTATGCGCACGCACTCTCGTCGGCCCATGGAGCGCTCTTCGTGGGACAGATGCAGGGCGGCGTCCTCAAGGTAGACCGGGCCGCAGCGGCTGGCCGCAACGTTCTGCGCCGCGCCATCTCTGCTCAGAAAGATACGCAGCTCGCCAGCGCGTCAGACGATTCTCCCGTGGAACAGTTTCTGCGCGAGGGCGATGCGCTCTATGCCGTGACCGGCTCGCAACTGCTTCAACTCGGCCAGGGCGGCGAGTGGCGGCGCATCCTGAGCGCGAACGACTCGCTGCTGACAGATAGAAATATCTCCGCGCTGATGGCTGCATCCGACGGACGCATCTGGGTGGGCTACTTCGACCGCGGACTCGACATACTGCCCGCCACCGGAGGCAAGCCGCTTCACGTCGAGAACGACCGGGTTTTCTGCATCAACCGTATCCTGGAGAATCCGGGCATGGAGGCCGTAGCGGTTGGCGCTGCCAACGGACTCGTCCTCTTCGACCGCGATGGACGGCAGAAACAGGTACTGACGCGCGACTCCGGCCTCATCGCCAGCAACGTGACCGATGTTGCTCTCTACGGAGACGGCATGGTTGCGGGAACGCCCGCCGGGATCACGTTTCTCGATGCCAGCGGGCCGCACAGTATCTACGCCTTTCAGGGACTGGTGAACAACCATGTCTACGCGCTCGGCGCGCGCGGCGACGGGCTGCTGGTGGGCACGCTGGGCGGACTTTCGCTCGTCAGCGGCAACACGGTTCGCCGTAATCTGACTACGGCCAACTCCGGACTGAAGGCCAACTGGATCACGGCCATCGCAACCGCAGGCGGCGACTGGCTTGCGGGAACGTACGGCGCAGGCATCCTGCGCATGAACGCCGATGGTGTTGTAACCTCCACGGATGCAACAACGCAGGGGACAGTCGTGAACTTTGGCGCAATGGTTGCCGATGGTCGGGCAGTATTCGCAGGGACGCTTGGAAAAGGACTGCTGGTAGGCGACGCCAGCGGAACTCGATGGAAGACCGTCACCGCAGGCTTGCCTTCGCTGAACGTGAC
>WQYS01000078.1 GCA_009781125.1 Acidobacteriaceae bacterium
CAGTTGCAGCGCGACGAGAACGGCCTGGAGAAGTGCGTAGCCTGTTTTCTGTGCGCGGCGGCCTGTCCTTCGAACTGCATCTACATCGAGGCCGCGGAAAATACCGAGGAAAACCGGATATCGAGCGCCGAGCGCTATGCCAAGGTCTACAACATCGACTACAACCGGTGTATCTTTTGCGGATACTGCGTAGAGGCATGTCCCACCGATGCCATTACGCATGGCCATGGTTTCGAGCTGGCCAGCCTGAATGCAACCAATCTGGTCATGCGCAAGGAAGACCTGCTTGTGCCTGCGCATCATCTGCCCGATGTGGTGCAGTCGGAGAAGGACAAAGAGGAAGCGCTGGCCTGAGCGCGCATCGGCAAAGCCGCGTATCTCATCTGAATCTCTAGCTGTTATTTTGTGTGTCTTTGTAGTTCGTACCTGTTTTGTTGTCATCCCGTAGGGATATGCTTTTGTTTTGCGATCATCCAAAGTTATCGGGTCAGCCAAGGCAAAAAGCAGATCCCTACGGGATGACAAACAAAAAGATGACAGGACAACAGTCAATGCCTACCTTCCTTGAGGTTCTGAAGCAGCGAGTCGTTGTCTACGACGGAGCTATGGGCACCGGCATCCAGTCGCTTGCCCCCACGCTTGAGGACTACCAGGGCAAAGAGGGATGCAACGAGCTGCTCGCCGTTTCGCGGCCCGACATCATTCGCAGCATCCATGCCAGCTACTTCGAGGCCGGTGCCGACGTCATCGAGACGAATTCGTTCGGCTCCTCGTCGATTGTGCTGGCCGAGTACGATCTCGCGCATCGTTGCCGCGAACTGAACATCGCTGCCGCGAAGCTGGCTAAGGAAGTTGCGCGAGAGTATTCCACTGCTGAGAAACCGCGATTTGTGGCCGGTTCCATCGGGCCGACGACGAAGCTGCCGTCGCTCGGACACATCAGCTACGACGCCATGCTGGCGAGCTATCGCGAGCAGATCGAGGCCTTGATCGAGGGCGGCGTCGATGTTCTGCTGATCGAGACCAGTCAGGATCTCTTGCAGGCAAAGATCGCGCTGGCGGCCTGTCAGGATGCGATGGAAGCCGCGATGAAGGCGACCGGCGTCACTCTGCCGGTGCAGATGCAGATCACGATGGAAGCCACCGGAACCATGCTGCTTGGTTCGGAGATCGGCGCGGCGCTGGCGGTGATCGAGTGCTTCCGCCCCGACGTGATTGGCCTGAACTGCGCCACTGGCCCCAGGGAGATGAACGACGCCGTCCGGTTTCTCTGCCGCAATGCGACCATGCCGGTCTCGGTGCTTCCCAATGCCGGTCTGCCGCAGAACGTCGGCGGACGGGCGCATTACACGCTGACTCCGAAGGAGCTTGCCGAGTATCATCACCGCTTCGTGACCGAGTACGGCGTGCAGGTTGTGGGAGGATGCTGCGGCACCACGCCGGAGCATATTCGCGCCGTGGCCGAAGCCGTGGCCGGAGCCGTGCCCGCCCAGCGCAATCCCAAGCCGCAGAGCGTGGCTGCAAGCGCGTTTTCCGTGGTTCCGCTGGAGGTGGACGGCCAGCCCGTCGTCATTGCCGAAGAGATGAACACTACTACGCGCGCCTCAGCGTTTCGCGAGATGGTGCGCGCCGGCGACTACGACGGCATCTTTACCTTGTCCAAGCGGCTGGTCGCCGAGGGTTCGCAGATGCTCGATCTCTGCACGGCCATCGTGGGCGAGGACGAGAAGGCGTACATGACCGGCGTGCTGGAGAAGATCGCCACGCGCGTGGCGGCTCCGATTGTGGTGGACTCGACCGAAGCCGATGTCATCGAAGAGGCGTTGAAGCGGATTCCGGGCAAGGCGGTGATCAACTCCATCAATCTTGAGGACGGTGAGAAGCGAACCAGCAAGGTGCTGCCGATGGCTCGCCGTTACGGAGCGGCCGTGGTCGCTCTGACGATTGACGAAGACGGCATGGCTCTAACCGCAGACAAGAAGGTTGCCATTGCGCACAGGATTCATAAGCTGGCGACGGAGAAGTACGGACTGGCGGCGCGCGATCTGATCTTTGATGCTCTGACGTTGCCGATCTCGACTGGCCAGGAGGACTATCGCACGGCGGGCATCGAGACGCTGGAGGCGATCCGGCGCATCAAGCAGGAGCTGCCCGAGTGCAAGACGATTCTGGGTGTCTCCAATATCTCGTTCGGCCTGAACACCTATGCACGCCGCGTTCTGAACAGCGTTTTTCTGAAAGAGGCCGTGGATCGCGGACTCGATACGGCCATCGTTAACTATGCCAAGATTTATCCGCTCTACAAGATTCCCGAGGTCGAAGTCGATCTTGCCCGCAAGCTGATCTTTCGCACAGGCAGCAACGGTCAAGACCCGTTGCAGGCTTATATGCAGCACTTCTCCGAGCAGCGGTCGGCGGCGGACGCTGCGGAAGAGGCGGTTGCTACCGAACATATGTCTGATGAGGAAAAGCTGAAGCACCTCATCATCAACGGCGAGCGGACGCTGGGCCGCGACGAGCATAAACAGTCACTCGAACAGATACTCGAAAGTGTGCTCGAACGCTATTCGCCTCTTGATCTTATTAACACGGTTCTGATCGACGGCATGAAGACCGTGGGCGAGCTTTTCGGCGCGCGCAAGATGCAGTTGCCCAGTGTGCTGGACTCGGCCTCGACCATGAAAGCTGCCGTGGCTTACCTGGAGCCGAAGATGGAGAAGGCTGAAGGCAGCCAACGTGGCACCATCGTTCTGGCGACAGTCAAGGGTGACGTTCACGATATTGGCAAGAATCTGGTGGATATCATCCTCTCCAACAACGGCTACAAGGTCGTCAACCTTGGGATCAAGCAGCCTGCCGACGCCATCATCAGCGCCGCCGAACTGCATAATGCCGACGCCATCGGCCTCAGCGGACTGCTGGTGAAGTCCACGCTGGAGATGAAGTACGTGATCCAGGACTTGCAGCGCATCGAGTCGCGGATTCCGGTCATATGCGGCGGCGCGGCTCTGACGCGCAAGTACGTGGAGGATGACCTGCGCCGCGAGTACAGCTCCAGCGTCTTCTACGCCGAGGATGCCTTCGCCGGCCTGCACGTGATGAGCGACCTCACCGACGAAGATGAGGATGTCCGCAAGGGAAGGCTCACAGAGGGCGCTACGGTGAAGGCGTTCGTTCGTCCGAGCGCTGATGCTGCTCTTGCGCCGATGAGCACCGAGCGTTCGCCGATCATTCAGGACGTGGCCGAGATTCCCAAGCCGCCGTTCTGGGGCGTTCGCGTGCGCCGCGACTTCGATCTGAACACGGTGTGGAAGTATCTCAACGAGACGGCGCTGTTCAAGAACCAGTGGCAGCTCAAGACCGCGGCAGCGGAGGATTATCAGCGCCTGGTGGAGGAGAAGTACCGGCCCATTCTTTGCGGTCTCGAAGACGAGATCAGGCGCGAGGGATGGTTTGAACCTCGAACCGTGTACGGATACTTTCCGGCTCAGAGTGAGGGTAACGAGGTTATCGTCTACGATCCTGAATCGGCAACCCGCGAGCTGCTGCGGATCACGTTTCCGCGTCAGCGCGAGGGCCGACTGCTTTCGATTGCTGATTTCTTCTCACCGAAGCAGAGCGGACGCATGGATGTCATCGGCTTCTCTGTGGTGACGATTGGCAGCCGCGCCTCCGAGGTCACGCAGAGGCTCTTCAAGGAAGGCGACTTCACCAGGTACCTCTACCTGCATGGACTTTCAGTAGAAACGGCGGAGGCGCTGGCCGAGTACATGCACAAGCTCATGCGCGAGGAACTCGGCATCGCGGGCGAGGACGCCGCCGAGATAAAAGACCTCTTCCACCAGAAGTATCGCGGGTCACGGTATTCGTTTGGGTATCCGGCGTGTCCGAACCTTGAGGACCAGGCAAAGATATTCGCGCTGCTCAAGCCCGAGGAGACCATCGGCGTGCGCCTGACGGAAGGATTCCACCAGGAGCCGGAGCAAAGCACCAACGCGCTGGTTGTCCATCACCCGCAGGCAAAGTATTTTGTAGCGTAGGGATAAGGCCTAGCATGGCAGTAATTATTATGCTTTTGCTGCAATAGTTGGAGCATCTGGGCCTGTTCTCGACTCCAGCAGGATCGCCGAGACCTGTTGATTGGCCATCATCCAATTCGCGGTTTCTTTCGCACGGTACTCAATCAGGCCAGTGATCTTCTGCAAGTCATCCTGAAGATTCCGAGTGAAAACAGGTTCGTGATGAGCAATTCGATTGCGGAGAGTGCGAATTTGTTCCAAATCGTCGTAGATGTCCTGCCGGAGACCGGCCACGGTTCTTGCTGATGGCAGGTTCGGTAGAACATCTCTGAGATAGGGGTTCCACAGTCGTTGGTCATGCCTTCTGGTAAAGAGCTTCTGCCAGAAAACGGTTTTGAGTTCAGGGATGACCTTTCCAGTCGTCGTGAACTGACTGCGGGCGTTCAGCAGATCTTTCTGTGGATTATAACCGACCGGAGGATTTGAGAGACTTCTGACGAAGCCAGCTTGCCAGGGCCAGCGAAGGCCGTACAATCGCGCAATAGCTTCAGAAGCCGCATTGCGGATAACGACCTCGCATATGTGAAGCGGAACTAGAAATGCAGCGGACACACGCGCATTCCATACATACAGCGCTAGAGGCTTAGGATCGTTGGGGCCGGTCACTCCTGCGGCTCTGTCGAACGTACTCATACGCGCAAGGGATAGCGTTCGGCGGATTGTCGCGAGGCATTCAGGATTTGACATTCTGGTAGTTGATAGATATTATAAGGAAACTAGCCGTAGGGCTTGTTGGCGTATGCCTCCTCCTGCGGACGTTCGATAGTTGAAAAGCCCACCAGCTCGGTGGGCTTTTCGTATTAAGTGCAACAATCCAGCTAAAACCCGTAGGTAACCTGGAATCCGACCTGATGCCGCGCCTTCAGGTCAATTGCGGGGAGGACTCCGGGGATTCCGGGGTAGGCTCTGCCTGCCAGTTGTCCCACGCCGAAGTCGACAGCCAGCTTGCACTTCGGACTCGGAATTACGCGCATGTCGTAGGTCAGAGAGGTGGGAATGTTGAGCGTAACAGGCGGTAAGCCCAGGCTTACCAATTGACTCGACACTAGCGCTAAGCTCGCCGGCAAAACCGGATGGTGCGGCTGCTGCGCGGCTTCGCTGCCCACGAAGATGATGGTCTTCGAAATCTTGAAGGGAAGCGCAATGGCGCCGAAGTTGAGCGCCTGCCAGTTGGGCGCGTTGCCGCCCAGTCCCCATAACATGGCGTTCGAGCCGCGAAGGCCGTAGTTGAGAACGATGGGCAGCTTCAGCCTCGAGCGGACGATCTTGGTGGCCACAAAATAGATGTCTCCGTTCGATTTTCCGCCGCCCGCCGGGTTCCATGCGCCCGTCGCCGGATCCAGAGGCATGTCGCCTACGTTCTTGTCGTTGAAGCGCGCCTTAAATCCGACGGATATGGCCGGAACCCAGTTGGTCTTCTTAAAGTTTTCCGGGATCAGGTTGACCTTGCCGTGGACGACATCGAGTCCGTTCTGGAAGAGCGGACTGATGACGGGGTCGTTGCCGAAGGTGTGGAACTCGTGCGTATAGCCAACCTCGGTCCGCTTCCATAGGCCGACCGTGGTCGATGCCGCATAGAAGCCGCCGAGCACAGGTCCGCCGTTGAAGTAGTGGAACGCGACCACGGGATGAACCTTCTGGTTCTCGGCGGAGGCGGTATAGGCCGATGGCGTCACGAAGACGCCGGTTTCGCCCTCCCAGCCCAGGCCTTCCTGTGCGTGGAGAGAGCCGGTCAGACCGTAGAAGAGCACCGTGGTAATTGCCAGCGTCAGAAAGACAGCAGGCTGCCTATAGAATCTTTTGCCACCCATCATTGAGTAAATAGCCTTCCTTTTCAAAAACTTGCAAACCAGTCTGGCACACGCTCCTACCATCGGAGATGTCTCCGCGCCAGGGACTGAAATCGTTGCGGGGTGTGGCTAGTGTACTTGGGAAAGGTGACGGTTGGCACATGCCGCATCCGGCTATTGCAATATTTTTGTAATTAAAAAAATGCTGGGTGCCCGTTCATGGCCGCCGCGGCGACTCTGACTACGGCATGAGTGGGATATTTGCGAATCGTATCTGCTTTTTTCAGCATCCATTCCATAGATGACGATAAAACCGTCATGGATAGGGTGCTCATTACAGCCGTCCACAACCGTGGCCGGGACGGAGTTGGTTGCTGCCGGAGGAAACTAGCACATGGCCATTACCGTAACGCTTCCCACAGCCTTCACGCGCCACACCGGCGGCAAAAAGCAGTTTGACTCGGCGGCGCAGAGTCTTCCCGCGCTGCTGGCCGATATCGACAAGACATACCCCGCGCTCGGCAGCCAGATCAAGGATGAAATGGGCAAGCTGCGCCAGTTCATCAACATCTACGTCAACGACGAGGACATTCGCTTTCTCGGCGGAGATTCGTGTGCCTTTCAGGATGGAGACGAGATTATGCTGATTCCATCGATTGCAGGCGGCGCGGCGTAGTCACTTCAACTTAGAGGAATTCCAGAAGGGCCTTGTCCTCGCAACGAGGCCCTTTTATCTTGTCATGCGCTCAAGGTGGCGGTAGCCGCCGGTGGCGACGAACATGCCGAAGAAGAGGGTGAAGTTGTAGCTGGCGTGAACGAGAGTGGATGCGGCTACCGAGCGGATTCGCAGGCGAACCGCGGTAAGAACTAGCGAGACGCAGAAGAGCACAAAGAGCACAGCCCAGGCGTGTGCAAGCTGCTCAGCGTGCAGCAGGGTGAAGAAGAGGCTGGAGATAATCGCCGAGAAGAGCAGCGCTGGCATAGAAAGACCGGTGGTGATGTGCCAGCGTTCGCGCGCCGCCGGAGTCCGCGGCAGAGACAGCCAGTCGTAGGCAATGGCTATGGCGGGCAGCAGGAAGCCGCGAAAGCAGATCTCCTCGAACATCGGCGCCAGCAGAATACCGAAGGCGGTGACCAGCCATGCATCCGAGGAGTTCTTAAAGAACTCGTCCATGGGGATGGACTTGGGCATGGGCAGGAAAAACTTGCTGATCGCTCCCACCGCAAAAGCCATCAGGATGCCCGTAGGAATGAGCTTGTGCGCATTGCGGAGTGCCGTGGCCCCGTCCCATTGAAGACCGCTGCCGAAGCTGCGCATCCAGAGTAGCGGAAAGAAGAAATACGAACTGATAAGAGTGATGATATAGGCGAACGCCATGGCAAGAACTACATAGCGTGGCTGCATTGCCAGGAGGATTTTCTGTGGATTGCGCGGCGGATGCGTTAGGTCAAGTAGAACCGCCTGCGAGAGCAGCAGCACGAGAAAGGCGAACGATACGAAGAGCAGAGCGTGTCCCATATGGGGGATGCGCGCCGGAACTCCGGGGCCGGAAGCGTCAGAGGGAGGTGGAGCCTCAATGATGATCGCTTCGCCTTCAACGGGCAGAAGCGGAAGCGCAGGGGGAATATCCGCAGGAGGTTCGGAGCTATATCTTAGCCCATTGATGCCGTCATCCTGAACGAAGTGAAGGACCCCCGTATTTCGTGTTGCACAATTTTCAGGGTGAAGTCTACCCGAGGATTCGTCGCTGCTACGAGCAAAATGCGGGGGTTCTTCGGTCGCCGCGGCGACCTCAGAATGACAACATAAAAATTGTATGGAATGAAGACGAAAAGTTTGCAGGCTGGTTCCAAGGCGGGTTGTGAGCAGATCGATCATGCGTTCTTTGTCTTCCTGGATGCCTTAGAGGCCTTGGCTATTTTAGCCGCACGCGCCACAGGGACTCCCGTTTTCTTTTCGCGTGGAGTGAACGCGCCTTTGGCTTTGCGTGGAGCGTCGGGTGCGGCGGCGATTGTGGTGGGCTGAGGACCGGCATACGGGTTGGTTTTTCCTGCGCCGTTGGGGTGGTAGTAGCGGGCGAGGAAACTGGCCGTGTGCGAATCCTTTACGGTGGCGACCTGTTCCGGCGTGCCGTGCGCTACGATGTGGCCGCCGCCTTCTCCTCCCTCGGGGCCGAGGTCGAGGATGTAGTCGGCGTTGCGGATGATGTCGAGATTGTGCTCGATGATGATGACCGTGTTGCCCAGATCTGTGAGCCGGTGCAGAACCTCCAGCAGCTTGCGCACGTCGTCGAAGTGGAGGCCGGTCGTCGGCTCGTCGAGCAGGTAGAGCGTGCGTCCGGTCTGGCGTTTCGATAGCTCGCGAGCCAGCTTCATGCGCTGAGCCTCGCCGCCTGAAAGCGTCGTCGCCGACTGGCCGAGGTGGATATAGCCCAGTCCGACATCCGCCAGCGTTTGCAGGCGCTGGTGAACCGCGGGTATGTCTTTGAGGACCGGCAGAGCGTCGTCGATAGCCAGGTCGAGAAGGTCGGCGATGGAGTAGCCGTTGAACTTGACCGAGAGCGTCTCCTGATTGTAGCGTCGTCCGTTACAAACCTCGCACAGGACGTAGACGTCGGGCAGGAAGTTCATCTCGATGCGGCGCTGGCCTTCACCCTGGCAGGCCTCGCAGCGTCCGCCCTGCACGTTGAAGCTGAAGCGGCCCGGCTTGTAGCCGCGCTCGCGCGACTCCGGCAGCAGGGCGAAGATGTCGCGTATGGCCGAGAAGACTCCGGTGTAGGTGGCGGGGTTCGAGCGCGGCGTGCGTCCGATGGGCGACTGGTCGATCTCTATGACCTTGTCGATCTGGTTGATGCCGACGACTCGCCCATGCTTGCCCGGCTCTTCGCGCGAGCCGTAAAGCTCGCGGGCCAGAGCGCGGTAGAGGATGTCGTTGATGAGCGTGCTCTTGCCGCTGCCGCTGACTCCGGTGATGGCTGTCATCACGCCGAGAGGGAAGTGAACGGTCAGGTTCTGGAGATTGTGCGCCTCGGCGTCTTCTATGGTGATCCAGTTTCCTGTGAGAGGGCGCGGCTCGGCGCGGGCGACGATCTCGATCTTTCCTGCTAGATACTGCCCGGTGAGCGAGGCCTCGCAGGCCATGATC
>WQYS01000079.1 GCA_009781125.1 Acidobacteriaceae bacterium
GCCAGTGAGATGGGAGTCGGCATCAGCTCCGGCGTCTCGTTGGTGGCGTAGCCGAACATCATGCCCTGATCGCCCGCGCCGCCCGTGTCCACGCCCATGGCGATGTCGCCGGACTGCTTGTTGATGGTAGAGATCACCGAGCAGGTGTTGGAGTCGAACCCATAGACGGCGTTGTCATATCCAATCGAGGAGACGACGCCGCGAACCAGCCCCTGGAAGTCCACATAGGCCTTGGTGGTGATCTCGCCGGCGATGACCACCAGACCGGTGCAGGTCAGGGTCTCGCAGGCGACGCGGCTGTAAGGATCCTGCTCCAGACAGGCGTCCAGAATGGCGTCGGATATCTGGTCGGCGATCTTATCGGGATGCCCCTCGGTTACGGATTCACTGGTAAACAAAAAACGGTCGCGTTTTGACAAATCAAACTCCTCCAAATGTCTCCGCTTTAAGATACACTTCCAGCGCACATGCGGAACCAGTCTATTTTACCCTTTGCGGCCTGCCCGAGAACAAAAGCGCAGCGAATCGCCTGCATTTGGGATTCAATGGTATCGGACTGCATTGAACCAGGCCCTGAAGAATCGCGCACTCTGGCCGGGGCGGCCAGCGTGAGCTTCTGAGCAAACTGACGGATACGCAAGGGTATCGTGTATCTAATTTCAATTCTGCCGCCGCCAGGCTGCCGGAGTTATCCCCTCATGGTCAGCGAAGACCTTTGTCAACTGATTATGACTTGTGAAGCCGCACAGGGAAGCAATTTCATGGATACGCAATGTGGTATTTTTCAGCATATCCCTGGCTCGATCCACACCTCTTTGCCGCCACCATTGGGACGGGGTACAGCCTTCCACCTTCTTGAACGACGTGATCAGATACTGCCGCGAGACGCCGCACTCCTTCGCAATCTCGGCAATCCGCAGATTTCCTGCCAGATTACCGGCCAGCATCTCCTTTGCCCGGCGCACATGGGCGGCCGCGAGTGAGCCTTTCCTGCTCATCGTTGCGGAGACGCGAACGTTGTCGCCGTACCGCCCAATCAGATGAGAGCAGACTGAGAGTATCACCTGATCGATAAAAAGAGGGCTTGTCTCCTCTGGCTGGTCAAAGGATACACGGAGCACTCTGGCCAGCTCTGCCATGATCGGGTCAACAACTCCCGGCAGGCAAGCCAGATCACCAATCCGGCTGAAGCCCTCTTCATTCGTAATCTCATCGAGCGCCGTGCGAGGAACATGGATGACGATAGCTTCGGAAGGCTGAAAGGTGCGTATCGTGAGCTGCTCGGCCAGATTTCCGATGCGCATGGAGTTCACAAGGAATCCGCCCTTATATAAAGGCCGCCCCTTGCTCCACATCTCGTAATGGGGCAGTTCGCATAGAGCAACCCCTACGGCCCAGGCATCTTCCGGGGGTATCGGTTCTGCCGCGCCGATATGTTCCAGGCCGCTCTTAAGATGCGCGGCTACAATTTGCTGTCCCTGTAGCGAGCGTGTTATCAGCAGTGGAGCCGAGTCGATTCCCATGCTGCGACATACCGCGTCACCGTAACGCCGATTCATCGTGGCCGTCTCCTCAATAGCGATGCTCCGTCCTTAAAGCTAACTTCGATTCTGCCGCCGCCAGGCTGCCGGGGACGCCTGGTCCAGGGTGGCGAAGACCCTCGTCATGTGGCTCTGATCTATAAAGCCGCTTCGGAACGCGATATCGTTGAGGGATAACTCCGTCCTTTTCAGTAAGTCCTTGGCTGCATCCACGCGCCTCCATTGCCGCCATCGGTGCAACGGGCTTCCGGTCGATATCTTAAAAGCCCTGCCCAGATGGTCCCGCGAGAGTCCGCACTCCTTCGCAATGTCGCCGACGAGCAGCTCGCCTTTCAGATCGCCCGCCAGCATCTCCTTCACCCTCTGCAGCAGAACAGGCGAGAGGCCCCCTTTCGCAATCGACACCGGCGAGGGAGTGACACCGCTATATTGATCGATAAGGCGCGTGGTAATTGATAGTAGCGCATGATCGACAAAAGCAGCGTTCGCCTCCTGTGGCCGGGCAAAGAATGGAAGCAGCGTTCTGACCAGGTAACCGATCTTTGCATCCACAATGCCGCTTGGACAAGATAAATTCGCCACGCGGCGGTAACCCTCCTCGTTCGTAAACGCATCCAGCGATGTGCGGCGGATCAGAATGCTGACCACTTCGTATGGCTCGACATTGCGTATCTGGTATTCGTGGCTTAAATGGCCGATGTTCATGGAGTAGGGAATAAATCCGTCCTTTGAGAAAGGTCGCCCCTTGCTCCACACCTCGTGACGGGCCACTCCAGTGGGACTGATTCTTACTACAAAAGTATCTTCTGGCGGAATAGGATTCAGCGGGCCGCCCAGTTGTTCCTGGCCGATTACAACGTGCACGGCTGCAATTTGCAGTCCCTGTAGCGAGCGCGTTGCCAGGATCGGAAGCGTGGCTGAATTCGTGTTGACCTTACAGGTGCGCAGCAGAGCTTCCCCGTATTGTGAACGTATTGCAGTCATTCCATTTCGGCTCCACACCTTTCAGGACGCAACACGCAGACATCATAGATGTTGTGCATGTTACCGATGTCTAGAGCATTTCCTAAAATGCTCTAATCTAAGAGCGCATCTTTAATTCTATAAAAACATGGATTTACACCAGTAAACATCGCTTTTTGCAAATGAAGTATCATCCCAACGCATTATGTGTCGATTAACGAAAATTACGTTGCGTTAAACACGACAATTCATCGATACAAGCATCTATTTGCCAATGCAAATGCGTGTAGCTTCCAGACACTGGAATATATCTTTCAGACGGCAAGCGGAAGTGTCTGGTTAGCGGCGTTGATATTTATATGCTCATGTTTGCTTATGAAGTTGGGAGCGCACTGCGGCTTGCCAGGTAACAACCTGGGAATAAACCAGTTATCAGTCAACCTGAGAAGTTATTCTCTTATTCTATTGAAGATAAAGTAGTTGATGTGAAGACGAGTAATTCCTTGTAATTCAGTAGTTTTAGTAAGCATGAAGTATCTTCTCGGAGATGAAGTCAACCGGTGGCATCGGAAGAAAACGGCTAAACATCTCCATATCAGCTCCCCAGATACCGCCAGCGGGCTGCTCGTCCATCTCCTTCTACAACGACTGTTTGCCGGACTTTCATCTCTACCAGTATTTGCCGTATCCGCTCCTTACTAACTTCAGGACACGCATTGTGAATGTCAGCCATGCTGAACAATCCTGCCTGGCGGCTGATCGCTTGTATTATTCTGTTGTACTTAGCGCCTCGCGGCAAAGTGACTTGAGCAGTACGCTCTTCTAATTCGCTATAAGCAGTCTTCAGAATGAACAGTATGTAATTTATGTAGGGCCAGGGATCGTGCTGTCCCTCATCATAGTCCTGCGAGCTTTGTACCAGCGCTTCAAGATAGCGCTCCTTGTTTTGCTCTATGAGCCTTTCCAGGCTGATGAAGCGGCCAACTATATATCCGAGTTGCTCCAACTGTAGATGCAGAATCAAGCGCGAGACGCTGCCATTGGCGTCCTGGAAAGGATGAGTGCAGAGGAAGTCAAGATTGAATCCGGCCAGTACAAGCAGCGGATGAACCCGCTGCTCCTGGATGCAACTCTGCCAAAGCCGAATCAACTGCGGCACGGACTCAAGAGACTTGGCCGCTGAGACTGTCCTGGACCGTTTCCGCGGCCAGCCATCCGGATGTTCCTGGCTGTTATCACCATCTTTTTCAATGTACTGATCAACATCCACGATTTGTCTCGAGCACATCTGATGAAAAATCCTAATCAGTTCCTCCGAAACAGGGTTCTCCGCCGCGTACTGATGAATCACCTCCAGCGCGTAGCGATAACGTCTGATCGCCTCTTCGTTACTGTATCTGAGCATCAGCGGGCCAACCTGCGCCATATCGATAGGCTCATGAGCGATTTCAACTCCATCGATCCTGTTGGAAGAGGCCGCGCTTTCAATCAGGGCGTGTTCTTGCATCGCGCGCAAAACATTTGCTGACAGCTTCGTAACCGAATCCTGCTTCCCACGCCTCTCACCGAGACAAGAGAGATACCACGAGGTACTGGCTGGAATAGCTTCAACACCGGTTGCGAACTGTTTTAACGTCATCATGTGAAATTTGAAGGTAAAACGAAACGGTGACGGAAATTATTAGAAAAATAAAATTCTCGACAAAACAACAAAGACTTACAGTTGGCATCTGTGCTCTCGTCCTGGGCCTTTCTGTCATTCGAACGAGTTACACATTTTTGTTAAATCTCACAACGTATCGATCGTTATTCGCAGTGTTCCCTGAAACATAACAGAGGCTGGCACAGAGCTATTTCGCAAATCGATAAACATGGAAACAGGCAGCGAGGTTTGCCCCGCCGGACGAAGAGTGACGTTGTTGTAGAGCATAGCGCCGCAGCCGTTGTAGGCGGGGGGAACAGGAGAATTGAAAGGAATCATCTCGCCGCGATTCACCCTGGCTTCCACAAGAGAAGCCGGGACACTGGCGCCCGACCCTCCCACGGCACTCAAACCGCAGAAAGCTGGAAAGTCCGCATACACGGAAACCGATGCCGGACAGGTCTGTACGCCAGGCGTGCAAAGGATATTGATTTGCAGAGTACCTCCCGGCGAGAGTGTTCCACTCTTCAAAGTGAAATTGAGATTAGAAGAAATTGATGTAGTCAGCACCTGAGAATGCAGAGATGTTCCCTTCCCCGCCACGGCAAGAGTTATCAGCAACAAAACCAGCCAACAGGTATTTTTCATTTTCATCGTGTCATAGTCCTTTGGGTGGAGTTGCCGGATTTACAACACTAGCTGTAGGTGCAGGCGTGGAACTTACCGCTGGCGTCGCGGATGGAGCCGCAGGCGGAGCAGCATTCACTGTTGATGCAGGCTGATTCGGCTGATAGGGCTTGTACGGCTCATATGTTGCCACTGGTACAGTAACTGCCGCAGGCGTCGGAACCCTGCTGCTTGTTGACGGCGTTGCTGCCGGCGCCGGTGAAGGACGTGAATTTTGCGCCTGCCCTGTGACCTGCTGGTGCTCGATGAAGAGTTGCGATGCGCCGCGGGCATTCGTCCGTTTCACGACAATCGTGATGCCGGGGTCGTCACCGTATACCGATTCAACATGGCTTGGAGCGCTGATGATCTCATAGTTCGACATGGTTCCAGACTGGCTGTTGTCAATGCTGATATTATGAGTTCGCTGTTTATGTTCCCTGAGCTCGAAATACCCGCTCATGTCTGTAATGAGAAGGGCTTTGTCTATCAGAATTGCAAGTCCAGCCACAGGCCGGCTATCGGGCGTAACAACATGACCGCGAACGGAAAAATCGTCGATGCGGATCGGCGGAGGCGCGCCTGCCCAATCTGTTGAATAGGAGCTGTAATTGGCCGACGCCATATAGTATCCCTTACCATAGGGATCTATACTTTTCGATGCGTTGACGCTGATCCTGCGAGTAATCCTGGCAGATCCGCTAAAAGAGTAGTTAGGCTGATAGGGCCTTCCGATATTCGTGGGAATATAAGTCGTGTTGTAATATACGCCAGCGGAAAAGCGATTGTTAAAATAGTCTCCTCCATAGGTCATATAGGAATTGAAACCGGTATGCACGTAAGTCTGCCGCAGATGCAATTGCGGCGTGATTCGTTCCAGAACGTAAGCCGTGCCAATCTCCTGTTTTGAACCTGTTGAACTGTGATCGATGCTGTAGCTCCCCCCCATGGACACATAGCGTGTGACCTGCCGCCCAACAGACGCTGACTCCCCATAAGATTTCATGCCCTTATACCGGGAATCGAAATAACTTATGGAAAGATTTGCTTTCAACAGTAGAAACGTGATCCCTCCCATATTGGTCGTGTTGATATAGCCAGTCTGTTCAGGGTTGACCGTCATACTGGGAAAGACCAGCAGGTTTCTTCGTGACCCCATAAGCATCAGAAACCGGAAGGGACGATAGTTTGCATATATATTTTCCTTTACCGGTTCCCCATACTGAAGGGTAGGAAGGTTGAGCAGAGGAGTATTCTGTTTTCCGTACCAAACATACTCTCCACGGACATTCAAGGTGCGCCGTCTCAGGTCCGCACTCAAAGCTCCATAAGGGTGGCGCATTTCACCAAGGCCGCCTACAGCAGACAGCGTCGCATAATTACGGCTGTTATTTCCGTGGTACTTCCATTGCACCCCTTCCACAAAGGTTGAACGGTTCGCCAATAACAAATGAGTTGTATACTTCCAGTTGCGGTTTTCACCTGTTATTCCATGAAAGGTAAGCATTGCTGCCATTTGCTGCGGAACTGCGCCAGTAAAAAACTGGCTCTGGGAAAAGTTAGAAATACCGCCTCCGTAAAAATGGAGATCGGTCCTTTCGTCGCGCAATTGAGTATCTATGCCAAAACCAGTCATATAGACACTGCGCCCGCCCATAAAAAGGTCCGTAGGCAGCCGGAAGTTCAGCAGCGAGTCTCCCAGACTATAGACGGTACTGCCGACAGGATGACGAACGATGCCTCCGGCGGTAAACTTTCCGATGAGCGTGCCTCCGCCAAACTCCATCGTGTAACCCCTGGTCTGGACCGTTGCCCATCCACCCTGGGCCTGGTCCAGCGTAGAGGTTCCACCGTTTATGGAGTACACGACCTGAGCTCTAGCCACGCACGAGACAGGCAAGACAAACACGCAGAAGATCAACATTAAAATCAGGCAGTACGCAGAAGCCACTTTGCGCTCCTGCGGTACAGCGTGCGGGTTGACTGTCGTCTCCAATATGTTCCCCTTACCCTTTCAACAATTCCGGCAAAATAGTTATGGTTTCGCTGGGGCAGCAGGAACTGCTGGCGTTGTTGAAGCAACAGGCGCGCCTGGAACAGTCGGATGAATAGACACACTGGAGTCTTCAGAGCTATCTGACACTACAGTTACTGGTTCGGTCAGCTTGAAACGGTCAAACTCTACTACCACCGTCTTGGGAACCACATCTTTCAGAACGTCCAGTTTGCTGAGATCAAAGTACGTTGTCGTAGTCTTCCGTGGAAACACCGGATATAGAGTCAACCTGTACTGATTGTCACGTAGCTGAGGAAAGCTCATAACAGGACGCGCCAGCTTGTCGCCGTGATTTTCTATAAAGACTCGCAACATGTGCGTAGCAGGATCAAAGGTGACTTTCTTCAGCGTAATATCGCCTTGTGGAATGGACTCTTTCTGGTACATGTAAACTGGATGACCTAGCATTAAGGCATTCTTAATGCCGGAGTGCGGATTTGCACTCATAAATGTGGCATAAATCATGAACCAGGCCGGATAAGTATCTGCCGAAGCATCGAAGAAAACATGGACGCTATCCTTGGGGCCAATTCGTATGCCGCTTCTGGAAAACTTTACATGCGTATGTGGATCAAGCCCGGCGCGAACTACCTTCCGGTCGGTGCCCACCTCAAAGTTAACCGCCTCGACACTCACATTCATGGGCTCGAGTGAGTTGTTGGTGAGCGTAAGATCACCCTTCCCGCCTCCTGTAAACCTCGATGATACGGGCGAGATAGTCTGCGCCCTGCACGCGCAGGAGACACATAAGGCGAAAGCGAGGAGGATGGCAACCATCGCCGCCTGGAGAGGAAAACTATTCTTGATGGTTTTTGGGATCTTTATTTCGCATCGCTCATTCGCTGTCATTTTGCAATCCTTCTTTGTTGTTATCTGGCAGAGCACCCGGAAGGGGACCTTTCTTCTCTGCTAATGCTGCACAGACTTATCTGCGCCTATCTCAAAGCTCTCTCTCTGCGGGAGTCTCCTCCCGCAGAGAGAATCTCAAGCGCAACAGTTATGCAATCTCTGCAAAGAGAGATCTAGTTAGATCGCAGCGGCTGTGGTGTAAACGATACCCTGGTACACCGCAGTAGGCGAAGACAGAACTGGGGGAGTAACACTGCGCGCGTCGATGTAGAGGTTCACATCGGCTGTGTAGGTGCCAATGCCGTCGGCTCCAACCGGAACCGAGTAAACCGGGAAGGCGGCAGCAGAACCGAGGACGTAGGTGTTGTATGGCGTAGCAGCACCAAACGCTACCTGGGGTCCGCTGTTGCCGATCTGGCCAACAATCTGGTTGACATAGACAGCAGAGGTCGAGCCGTCCGTGGCCTGCATGGCAACGCCAGCAGGATCATCAATAGCAAACCAGGAGTCTACAAGGACCTGGGTATAGCCAAAGCTCGTACCAGCGTCTGCCAGGTTCCAGGTTGTAAGTGCCGTCAACGGCTTGTTGCCGATGTTGAGCATTCCGGGAACGATTGTGAAATCGATCTCGTTCGGAACCGTCAGCGTCAAGCCTTCCGGCTCGACCGCTTGCAGCAGGGTCTGCCCTTGGACCGAGCAGGTAGGAGCAGCAGTAGGAACCGATGCCGACTGTGCGCCACTGGCGTCACAAGAGGTGGAGGTGGTGGTATTTCCATTGTCCATAGCAAATGCGACGCTGGACATAGCAAGCACGCCAGCCAAAACAAGTAGAGACTTCTTCATTCTTTATTTCTCCTTGCATGAAGGTTGATTGAGTTGACAATTGAACTACACGTTACATCTGTGCAGCCCACGATCTCTCTCACTGGACCTTTAACGTTGTTGTCTTGGTCACCACGGCATAGTCCGCCGGATCGTCCGGCGTAAATACCGCTGTGAGAGTATTCGACCCTACGGGCAACACGACACCCGCTGCGGGAGAATAACTAAATGTTCCTGGCACGCTGGCCGTCGCATTCAACTGCGTGGCATCCAGTGCTGTTCCTGATGGAATTGCAGCCGGTGCCGCCCACGTCACCACAGGCGTCGCCTTCGTCACCGTCAGCGTCACCGTCTTGGTCACCGTCGCATACGTGGTTGGGTCCGCCGGCGTAAACACTGCTGTCAACGTGTTCGACCCCACGGGCAACACAGCACCCGCCGCTGGCGTA
>WQYS01000080.1 GCA_009781125.1 Acidobacteriaceae bacterium
CGCCGTGGTGGTGTTACATGCAACCGAGACCGGCAACGATATATAGCCCGGATCCGTGGTGGCAGAGGGCAGGAAGTCCATCTCCGCTGCGCCCAGCATGAGCTCATTGATATTCGCCGCCGTGCCATCGGAGGCAATCGTCACCACCACCGCGCAGGCAAGCCTCTGGCCTGCTGGTATCTGGCCAAAATTATTTGTGCCGCAAGCGGCGTCGTTGACGACCTGCGTCAGCGTCTCCGAGGTCGCTCCGTCGAAGTTGTCGTCGCCCGAGTAGACCGCCGTGACCGGATGCGCGCCCAGGGCCAGCTCACTGGTCTCGCACGTCGCCGTAGTGCCGGAGATGGTCACGGAATCGCAACTTGCGTTGATGGATGTTCCGTTATCCTCGAAGTCGATCGTCCCGGTGGCTCCGGCTGAAACCGTCGCCGTAAACGTCACCGGCTGGCCGACTTGCGACGGGTTCAGCGAAGAGGTCAGCGTCACCACCGGAGTCGCTTTTGCGATGACTATCGTGTATTCCTGGGTTCCGTCGTATCCTGCTGGCAGAGTGCTGTCGGTCGCCGTGACGGTGAAGGTGTAAGAACCCGGCGCCGTCGGCGTTCCCGAGAGTACGCCTGATGGGCTCAGAGTCAATCCGGGGGGAGACGAGCCAACGGTCACCGCAAAACCATAGGGAGGCGTGACGCCTCCGCTGGCCGTCACCGTCTCTGAATACGCTGCGCCGTAGACACCATCCGCAAGCGCCGGAGTGAGCGTAATATCCCACCCGATGCCGTTCAAGACGATAGCCTGCGCCGCATACGCAGGCACGGGAGCGTTCAGGCTATCGTCGGTCAGAGTCAGCGCGCCCGCGATCGACGCCGCCTCCGTGGGCGTGAAGCTGACCGCCAGTTCGCAGACATCATTTACCGCAAGCTCCCCTGCTGTCAAAGCGCCGCTTTCGGTCAGCGGACAGGGCGTGCCGCCGCTGCCGCTCACGGTAAAGCTCGCGGGAGAAGCGTCTGGATTGGTACCTGTCTCCGGAACCGGAAAGATCAGCGGAGCGTTGCCGATATTCTCTATCGTGACCGTCTTGGAGCTGTCCGTGCTCGTCGAGCCGACATGCGTCGTGGCGAAGTTGAGCGGCCCCGGCGGATCGGCAAAGTCCAGCTCCAGAACCCGGTAGTTCACCGTGTCGGCAATATAGACATTGCCGTTCCTGTCAACCGCAACGCCAAAGGGAGCGTTTAATCCGTCGGTCCAGATGACGCTCTCCACATAGCTGTTATCGGGCTGAAGGGTCTCTTTCAGGACGCGCCCCCTGCCGAGGGGAGTTGCAGTAATCGTATCGGCAATAAAGATATTTCCCAGCGGATCCGCCGTCAGGCCATACGGCTGCGATAGCGTGCTCGTAGGGATCACAACCGGAACGTCATACGCGCTGCCCGATGGTGTTATCTTGTAGGCAAAGTTCGTAGTGATATCTGAGACGTAAACATTGCCCGCCACATCCACGCTCACGCCTGCGGGAGAGATCAATCCGCCGCTGCTGTTCGCAACTACGCTTTCGGTGTAGGAGCCATCCGGGTTCAGAGTCTCTTTCAGAATCCGCGCATTGCCGGTATCGGCAACATAGATGTTGCCCGCCACATCGACTGCCGTTTCATAAGGCGAAGCCAGGCTACTGGTGGGAATCACAGTCAGCGCTGGCAAGAAGTCGCCCCCGGACGCCCCCGACGCCGTCATCTTGAACAGCTTGTTGGTGGCGCTGTCTGCCCAGTACAGGTTGCCCGCGCCGTCGATATCGAGCGATTGCGGATAGATCATCTCGCCCGCAGCATTGACTAACGCTATCCCCACATACGCCGGATTACTGCTTGCCAGCGCGATCCTGGCACCGCCGTCGCTCGGATACTCCCAGACGGTGCTGTCTCCGGTGTCCGAAACGAAGACGTTGCCGAGCGTGTCGGCTGCCACGCCTTCCGGATTGGAGAACCCGGTAAGCGTTCTGCTGAGTACGCCCGGCAGAAAGTTGATCTGCGGACCGGCGCCGATGCCATGCACATACGCGGTCGCAATCCTGTCGCCCGACAAACCGAACAGCACCACCGCGCCGTAACGCAGGCCCGGCGCTATAGGCGTGAAGGTTACATCCACGGTGCAGGTCTCTCCAAAGCTGTACAGATGCCCCGTAACGCAGACCGTTCCCGGCTGCACCGCCGCCGCCTGGAAGTCCTGAGTAGGATCGCCTGTCGTCAACACCGCGTAGGGCGTACCTGCCAGAGTCCCCGCCGCTGTAAAAGTAAATACCGCCTGCTGCGCGGGCGACGTTGCCCTCACCCGAATGGAACCGAAATCCAGCGCGCCGACAGGTTCAGCCGTCTGCGCCGGAGCCGATCCGCCCGACGCAACCGCCAACAATAGAAGAATCGTAAGGCTGCGGAAGGGACTCTTCCCTTCACAAAGGAATCTATAGAAATCAGATAGGAACGAGCTATCCACCCACGAATTCCTTTTGAACAGTGTCGTATCCACGGCTCGCCGCCTCCTGAAGAGGAAAAACGAGAGAACCCTGACCAGCCTCGACCAACGACACTGCGAATTTTACACGCGCTTACTTTTCAACGTATAGAGATACTTATAGGGATACAAGAGTCTGTGTCCGGGGCGGTATCCAGAAAGATATGTCGCGTGTCCTATTTCTTCTCCATCGGAATGCCATCGACGCTCGTCAGCCTGCCCACCGGATACTCTCCCATGCGATTGGCCTCAAACCACGGCGAGCGCTCGAAGAAGAACTCCAGCCGCGCGCTGGGACTCGCCGCAAAGGCCGGATCGCTCGCAACCTTCCTTTCAAACTCGGCCTTCAGCCTGGGGTCGCGCGCCATCATCTCGCGCGCCAACTCTTCGAGCACGTAGTTCTCGCCGTACTCCTTCTGCTCGAAGATGGGGTCAAAGAAGCCCCACTGCAAGGCCGAGTCCGGGGCCGCAGGCTCCAGCCACCCGACCGCCACCCGCGACAGCCGCTGATTCAGTTCGATCACGGCTGATCCGGCAGGAAAGGTTCTCTGCTGCTTCACCAGCTCGCAGTCGCCATACCTGCCTGCGCCGCTCGCCGCCTCTCCGTTGAAGGTCGGGTGCCGTCCTTCAAACGGAGGCGTCTGCCACTTCATACCGGTGCATTGATAGGTCTCCACCTCGCCGGTCCACGGCTCTGCCGTCCGAGTCATCTTCACCTGATGGGCGGCCAGCACGTCGATCACCTGCGTCCACGGCGCGGGAATGATATAGGCGGCAGGCAACGTGGTCTCAGCCGTCACCTTGTACCCGGCCTGCATGGGCAGCGACACGTTCCACGGCTCCTCAAAATACTTGATCCATATCGCGCCCGAGACATCGCTCAGTTCGCGGTCAAACCTGTAGCCGCGAAACAGCACCGGCGTGGTCTGGCCTCCCCACGCCAGAGCCAGCGGAAACTTCGCTTTGCCGAGCGGATGCGCTCCCATCTGCTCGGCTTCCTTATCGGCAGCCGCGTTGAGCGCGATCACCTTGTCGGCCTCGCGATTCATCAACTCCAACAGACCGGCGAGAATCTCGTAGTTCCCTGTCACTCGCGTCTTGTAGTCCTTCAGCATGTGCAGTTCGACCAGCATTCCGGGACGGCCCTCCAGAATCATGTAGCCGGTCGAAAACCGCGGCGGATTGTCATTGAACGCCAGCCCCTGCGCGGGATCACTGTCATCCATCAGGAGAATATAGTTCGGAAACGCCAGATGTCCGTGATCGTTGACGTACTTCACCAGCGCGGGCGTTGCCGTGTCATCGACCCACTTCGCCGTAGCCGCAGACACGTTCGGGCCGTCATCGAGGGTGAACGTCACGTCGTACTGATAGTCCGCGCCGTCGGTCACGTGGTCATCGACGAAGAAGTCCGGCAGCCAGCGATGAAACATCGCCATCAGAGCACGTGTCTCCGGAGCATCGGCCTTCATGTAATCGCGGTTCAGATTCAGATTACTTCCGTTGCTGCGCCAGCCCATCTCTGCCGGGCCGTTCTGATTGATACGGTTGAAGGGCGAGCGGCGCTCGTGTCCGTCAGCGTTGTAGATGGGGATGAACACAAACACGGCGCGGTCGAGCAGCGCCGCCTGTGACTTCGTAATCACCATGTCGCGCAGCAGGGCCAGACACGCATCCTTGCCGTCCATCTCTCCGGCGTGGATCGAGTTCTGCACCAGCACGATGGGCCGCCTGGCCGCATGAATCGCCGAGGGATCGAAGACTCCATCGCGCGAGACGATGACGATGCTGAGGTCTCTGCCCTCGCCCGTCTTGCCGAAGGTTTCGATGCGAACCTGCCCCGGAGCCGCCGCATGAACGCGCTCCAGATAAGCCATCGTCTCGGCGTAGTCAGGCGTGGTCGCATAGCAGGCCTTCTCGGCAGGAGTCGCCCAGGCATCCTTTACGTCACACGCCGCCACCTGCGGAGGGTTCCATAACGGAGGCCGCACTACCGTCTGCCCCCATCCTGTACCCGCGCACACGACTATAGCCGCCAAACCGAGTCCTGTTCGCATTCTTACTCCCTGCTTCTTATGTCAGATCGTCGGTATCAAATGCCGGACGCTTGCGCCCCAGCGCTGAAATATCCCTTGCTCCGCTTACAAGCCCTTCGACCACCTGATCGATCTCGGCCTCGGCCTCGGCGGTCATCTTCGCCGCGGGATCGGCGATCTTCAGGCTCTCCAGCAGAACCGTGGCATGAGCAACGGCTACATGATCCTGATTCAGGCCCTCCGGCGTCTTCGCCTTGATCCCGACCTCGCCCGGCTTGATGCCAAGCAGCGCCGCCACCGACTCGCGCAGCTCGCCGGCGATGGGAACGATCTTCGGCTGTGCCAGGATCAGCACCGTATCTACGTTGACGATC
The DNA here is from genome assembly GCA_009781125.1 of Acidobacteriaceae bacterium. The sequence goes on from WQYS01000080.1 coordinate 4,910, forward strand.
TTGTATCCGGCGGTCATGACCTCTTCGAGCGCGGTCTCAAGAAAGATGTGCGAGGCCGCTCCCTTCCAACGCGGATCGCTGGGCGGAAAGAAGGTTCCGATGTCGCCCGCCGACACGGCTCCTAAAAGCGCGTCCGTGATGGCATGAAGCAGCACGTCGCCGTCCGAGTGACCCGCCAAGCCTTCGGGATGCTCGATCTTCAGGCCGCCGATGACCAAAGCCACGCCGGGCTTGAAGGAATGCGAATCAAAGCCGTAACCAATCCTCATCATGGAATCATCTCGTTTATAAGTGTTAATCCGGGTGCCCCATTCATGACACAGTTTTATCGTGTCATGGGTGGGGTCTTCTCACCACAAACATTTCCCCCACCCATGACGATAAAACTGTCATGAGTGGGGCACCCGCTATGCCTTCGCCCGCGCAAGGTAATACTCAGCCAGCTCGATGTCTCCCGGCTGTGTAATCTTGAAGTTGCGCGGCGAACCCTGCACCACCGTCACCTCAATGCCGGCGCGCTCCAGCAGACTGGCCTCATCGGTCCCGGCAAACTCGTCCGCCTCGGCCTCGCGGAAAGCTCTTCGCATCAGCCCGGCCCGCGCTCCCTGCGGAGTCTGCGCCAGAACGATGCGCTCGCGCGGAATCGTCGATGTAACGATCGCTCCCCCGGCGGTGCGGTCCACCTGCTTGATGGTGTCCACGGCGGGCACTCCGACAATCGCCGCTCCGTGCCTGGCTACGGCGTCGATGGTCCGCTCAATGGTCGCCGTGTCGATCAGCGGACGCACGGCGTCGTGCACCAGCACCAGATCGTCGTCGTCGCAGTCGAGCGCGGCCACGGCGTTGCTGACCGACTGCTGGCGATGGTCTCCGCCTACAACGACGCGCACGCGAGAGCCTAGCTTGTACTCGGCAATCTGCGCTTCGACGCGCTCGCGCTCAGCGGCGCGCACGGCTACGCAGACCGCGTCCACGCGCTTGACCGCCAGAAACGCCTGCAACGACCGGATCAGGACCGGAACCCCGCCGATCTCCATAAACTGCTTGGGCGCAACATGAGCCGCGCCGCCTGCGGCCATCCTGGTGCCGATGCCCGCCGCCGGAAGAATTACAAAAACTCGCATAACACCTGAATATACAGGATTTTCAGATCACTTTTGAATTATCACTTTTTGTTTGTCATCCCGCAGGGATTTGCTTTTGCTCTTTGCGCCGCACAATGTCTCGAGTAACTCCAGACAAAAAGCAGATTCCTGCGGAATGACAACGAAGGGAGTTTACGATGAAGGTTCATGCCTCTCTCTTTCAACCGCGAATCCATCCGGCCCGGAGACCGGGTCTGCGTGGCCGTCTCTGGTGGAGCCGATTCGGTGGCGCTGCTGCTCGCGCTGCACGAAGCCAACCATGCCAAGCACGATGCTCTGGGCGTCGGCCTGTCTGTGGCGCACGTGCATCATGGCATCCGAGCCGCCGCTGAGTCGGACGCCGACCTGTCCTTCGTCCGTGAGCTATGCCTGCGGCTCGATCTCCCGCTTCATCTACACCATGCGGATATTCCCGCGCGCGTCGCCGCCACCCGCGAGACCGTCGAAGAGGCTGCCCGCGAGGTTCGTTACGAATTCTTCCGCAGCCTGATCTTCTCCGGGCAGACCGACTCGGTTCTCACGGCGCACACCCTCGACGATCAGGCCGAGACCGTCCTCATGAAGTTGCTGCGCGGAGCCTGGACCGAAGGGCTTTCGGCGATTCATCCCGTGGTTCAGGTCAGCGCTCCGGGCGAGCGTTCGGGCAGGATTCTCCGTCCTTTTCTCCAGACCCGGCGCGCCGAGATCGAGCAGTACCTCAAATCCTGCGGCCAGACTTGGCGCGAGGACTCGACCAACACCGACACCGCTTACACGCGAAACCGCGTCCGCCACGAGTTGCTTCCACAGCTTCGCGCCTACAACCCCTCCATCGACCAGACGCTCGCGAACCTGGCCGAGATCGCCCGCGAAGAGGAGGCTCGCTGGCAGGCCGAGCTAGCGCGTCTGCTGCCGCAGCTCCTGCTGCCCGGCAAACCCGTCCGTGGCGGAGGCCGGGCGGTATCTACATCCCAGGCCGAATCTTCGATAGCCATCGAGATAGAGCGCCTGCGCCCGCTCGATGCCGCGCTCCGCCGCCGCATTCTGCGGGCTGCGGCCCGCCAATTAGGCGCGCGCCTCAGCTTCGACGAGACGGAACGATTGCTCGCTCTGTGCGGATTTGTTGCTCTTCCAACGGTTGCGGCCCGCACCGGTTCCAAGCTGCATCTGGCCAACGGACTCCGCGCCGAGCGCAGCATCCGCGAGCTTCGCATGTTCCGTAAACAGCCGCTATGAACCTTTTTCACCATTCCTTATGCACAAAATAGTAAAATCAAAGAGTAAGCTATGATGAGAAGGTACGTTTCATGGGCGCTACGATGACATTCAACAGTCTCAGAGCCGTCAAAATACTTGAACATGCCGGTGTCGCGCGCAACCAGGCGGAAGCATTCGCTGAAATTGTGTCGAATGCCGCCGATACGCCGGACATATCCGATCTGGCTACCAAGGCTGATCTTGAACAGTTACGGTTGGCCACCAAGGCTGATCTTGAACAATTGCGCAAAGATATGGATACCAGTTTTGAACAATTGCGCAAAGATGTGGATACCAGTTTTGAACTGGTGCGCAAAGATATGGATACCGGCTTTGAGCTAGTGCGCAAAGATTTCAGAGCAGACATGGCAGCTAATACGGTCAGACTCATCCTTGCCGTAATAGCCGTTTCTGGTGTCATGAACAGTATCCTTTTCTTCCTGCTTCGACACTAAATAACGCTGGAACGTTTTCGTGGCCGCTACCGTCTAACGAAAGAAGGCCACTAGCGTTCTGGGAGCGCGGGCGCCAGCAGCGCCAAGAGAGCAGCCGCAGTTGTGGGCCGGAAAATGAGGAACTTTCGCTTTGAACTCAACCATTAAACAGGCTTTGATGTGGATCTTTGTGGTAACCTTCGGCGTAATCATATGGCAGTACTTCGCTAAGGGAGCGGGTGCGGGGCCATCCAAGGGCATCAGCCTGACAGATCTGCTCAATGACGCCGACCAGGGAGCCGACCAGGGAAAGGCTGTCGATCAAGGCAATAACGCCGCTCAAGGAAAGGTCACGCAGAACAGGATTGCCGAAGTCACCGTCGACGGCTCCAAGGTGACGGGGAACTATACCGATACGTACGCCAAAAAGACCCAGTACCCGCACTTCCACACCACTATTCCGCCCAACTATACGGACTTATACGATAGGTTGCGCGATGACGGCGTCAACATCACGGTAATAAACCAGGGTCCCGGCATATGGCAGAACCCTCTTCTCCAGATAGCTTTGATGGGTGCGCTGGTCGTTGGCTTCTGGTTTCTGATGATGCGCCAGATGCAGGCAGGCGGAAACAGGGCCATGAGCTTCGGCAAAAGCCGCGCCCGCCTGCTCTCCATGCAGCAGAAGAAGGTTACCTTCAAGGACGTCGCCGGAGTCGACGAGGCCAAGGAAGAGCTGAAGGAGATCATCGAGTTCCTGCGCGAGGCGCAGAAGTTTCAGCGCCTGGGCGGACGCATTCCCAAGGGCGTTCTGCTGGTCGGGCCGCCGGGAACCGGCAAGACCCTGCTGGCCCGCGCCGTCGCTGGCGAGGCTAACGTTCCCTTCTTCTCCATCTCCGGCTCCGACTTCGTCGAGATGTTCGTCGGCGTGGGCGCTTCGCGCGTCCGCGACCTCTTCGAGCAGGGCAAGAAGAACGCTCCCTGCATCATCTTCATCGACGAGATCGACGCTGTAGGACGCCATCGCGGCGCAGGTCTCGGCGGCGGACACGACGAGCGCGAGCAGACGCTCAACCAGTTGCTGGTCGAGATGGACGGCTTTGAGTCCAACGAGGGCGTCATTCTGGTGGCCGCCACCAATCGCCCGGACGTTCTCGATCCGGCGTTGCTGCGCCCCGGACGCTTCGACCGCCGCGTGGTGGTCGACCGGCCCGACATCCGTGGCCGCGAAGAGGTTCTGAAGGTTCACGCCAA
>WQYS01000081.1 GCA_009781125.1 Acidobacteriaceae bacterium
CAGGGACGCATCGCGCACGGCTACATCTTCAGCGGACATCGCGGCATCGGCAAGACGACCATCGCCCGCATTCTGGCCATGGCGCTGAACTGCCGTAACGCCATCGGCTCCGCCGAGCGCCCCGCGGCAGAGCCTTGCCAGAGCTGCGATAGCTGCGCCGAGATTCGCGCCGGGAACTCCGTGGACGTCATCGAGATCGACGCGGCCACCAATCGCGGCATCGACGAGATCCGCGAGCTACGCGACGCCGCCCGCTACCGTCCGGCGCGGGACCGGTACAAGATTTACATCCTCGACGAGGCGCATCAGATTACCGACGCCGCCTTCAACGCCCTGCTCAAGACGCTGGAAGAGCCGCCCGAGCACATCGTCTTTATGATGGCCACCACGCAGCCCGAGGACATTCCGCAGACGGTGCGCTCGCGCTGCCAGCACTTCAGCTTTCATGCCGTGAAGCTGGCCGATATTCTGGGCGAGTTGCGCGCGATCTCCGGGCATGAAAACGTCGCAGCCGACGATGCCGCGCTGAACCTGCTGGCCGAGGCCGGAGACGGTTCCATGCGCGATGCTCTGTCCATCATGGACCAGGCGATTGCCAGCGCTCCGCTCGAAGACGGGCGGCCACGGCTGGAAGCCGGTCAGATTCGCGAGCTGATGGGCACGGTGCCGAACGCGGTCTTCGAGAAGGTTCTCGAAGCCGTCGACGCCAACCGCAGCGCCGAGGTGATGACGGTCGCCAATGAGCTTCTCGACGCGGGAAACAGTCCGGCGCAGCTTGCCCGGCAGTTTGTCCGTTACTTGCGAAACTGCGTGGTGGCGAAGATCGCTGGAATCACTCCTGGCGAGAGCGCGGACGGAAACGCGACGGAGCTGCTCCAGGTCTCACCTGACGAGCAGCGGCGGGCTGCGCGCTCGGCAGCGCTCTTCACCGAGGAAGAGCTGACGCGCTTCCTGAACGTGATGCTGCGGACCTTCGACGAGCTTGGATACCGGCAGGAGCAGAGGTTCCACTTCGAGCTTGGACTGCTCAAGCTGGTGCATCTGCGTCGCCTGCTTCCTGTAGAGGAGGCTCTGAGCCAGCTTCCCGTGCCGGGGGGTGGTTCCCCGAAGCCCCGGCCTGTGGCTTCCGCTCCTCCGGCTCCTGCCGTTCCGGTAGCTCCTAAGGCAGTCGCGCCGGTAAAATCGGCTTTCACGCCTTTTGAAGCAGACCGCAGCCGCAAGCCGGTTGAAGAAGCTCAGCCCAATCCGCTGCCTGCTGCTGTGCCAACTGCTCCAAAATCAGCAGAGGAGTTGCAGAGCATCGCTCGTGGCGCTCTGAGCAGCGCCACGAGCCAGGGTTCAGCCGCGGATGCGATGGCCGACGCTACGTGGAGTCTCGAAAACGGCGAACTTCGCGTGCAGACTACGCTCTCCCAGACCATGCTTTCGGTGGTGATTAATCCGGAGGCGGACAAGATCGTCCGCTCCGCGTTGCGCGCTGCGGGCGCAGGCGAACTGAAGCTGGTTCTGCTGCCGGGAGCCGAGACCTCGGCTCCGAAGAAGCAAAAAATCGTGCGCACAGGAAGCGTTCAGGCCAAGGCTCTGGAGCATCCCATCGTGCAGCAGGCGCAGAAGCTCTTCGATGCGGAGATTAACCAAGTCATCGATCTGGGCGGCAGCTAAAGACTGCTGTTCTGTAATGTCATGAGGGTCCGCATGACTCCACTCACCCGACCACGATGGCTGCTGCTGGGAGCCGTTCTGGCTTTTGCCCTTCCATACGCAGCCGCGCGCGGGCCGCAGGCTCCCGTCAGCATTCCTCTTGAGCCTCTGGGCTATGAGCCGGTCCCCGAGCAACTGCTGCTGTCGGGCGGCTCCATGCTGACCGTGGATTTTGTGGATGAGCATCACCTGCTCGTTACCTTCTACCTGAAGCAGGTGCTGAAACGTCTCCCGGATTGCCTGCCGGAGGATCAGGATCGCGTCATCGAGGCCTGGCTGCTGGAGCTGCCCAGCGGCAAGCCGCTTGCGCATACATCATGGCGAGTCCACGACCACGGGCGGTACCTGTGGAGTCTGGGCGGAGGCCGCTTCCTGCTGCGCGTGCGCAATACGCTCGCGACCATTGCGCCACTGGCAAACCTTGGCTCGGGAGACGCCTTCTCCGAATGGCCGCTGCTCGAGACCTCTACTCGGCAGATCGATTCGATTCAACTGTCGCCAGATGGAGAGATGATGATGGTCGAGTCGAGCGCGAAGAAACCTGTTTCAATAACGGGCGCCGAGTCTCACCACGATCCGGCGGCCCTCACGCAGGTGGACCTCTTTCACATAGTGATACCGGATGGATCCGGCGATGCCATCGAAGCAAGTCATGTAGGCCGTGTTTCGATAAAAGGGATTGGGGACATCCCCATGGACTCGGCAGGAATCATCTCCGCCGCGAAAGACGGATTGCTCTGGCAGTTTAACTTCAAGGGCTTCGATGGCACGGCCACGGCGCTGGCTCCGTTCAACTCGTCCTGCCACCCCAGGCCGTATCTTGTCAGCCGCAGCGAGTTTGTCGCCTTCGGCTGTCACGCGACCAAGGATATACAGGTTATCGGCGGCTTCAACCTGCGCGGCGAGGAGATGTGGGAGCAGACCTTTGCCAGCAGCCTGCTTACGCCACGGTTCGCCTTCGCGCCTGCGGCGGGACGCTTTGCCCTGAGCCACATGATCTCGTCTCTCTCTGGCGAGGATGTCTCAAAGTACGCGCCGGAGCTCATCGATCGGCAAACCATCGTTGTCTACCAGACCGACAGCGGACGCCAGATTCTGCACCTCGATTGCACGCCCATCGATGTGGCCGGACAGAACTTCGCGCTCTCGTCTGACGGGCTGAGCCTTGCCGTTTTTCACAACGAGGCTATCGAGGTTTATAGCCTGCCGTCACTCACCGCAGAAGAGAAGAAAGCGGTGCAGCTTGCAAAGGAGTCGGAGCCGGAGGTAACTGCTGGGGAGCTTCGTTTCGCGCAGCCTGCTGCGGAGCCTCGGGCCAGTCAGCCCGTCGATGCAGAAAAAGCTGCCAATGTATCCGTCCCTGCGAGCGGATCGCGCAAGCCGCCTACGTGGTTTACGCTTCCAGAAGATAAGTCAGACGCTCAAGAATCACCGAAATAGAGCGCGCGAATCGATGGTAATCCTGCATGTATTACAATGTAATGCACGGAGGGTGGTGTTATGAGCGCTAACGCACTGGTACAAACTCGCGTGGACGGGGTGGTTAAGAAGAAGGCGGCTGCTGTGCTGGAGGACCTTGGACTGACCGTCTCTGACGCCGTGCGCCTGCTGCTGACCCGCTTGGCGCGGGATAAGGCTCTGCCGTTTGAACTGCTGACTCCGAATGCGGAAACTGTAGCCGCCATGCGTGACGCTCGCGCGGGTAAGGTCAAGAGTTTTGATAGTGTTGAGGATTTGATGGCGGACCTGAATGCGGAGGATTGATCGAACCAATAAGTTCAAGCGCGACTATAAAAGGGAATCCAAAGGTCCGCACGGAGAATATCTCGCAAAGCATTTTGCGCAGCTTATCCAGGCGCTTGCAGATGACAAACCGCTCGGCGCGAAACATAGAGACCATGCCCTTGTTGGCGAATGGAAAGACCACAGGGACCTTCATCTCCAGCCTGATTTGATCCTGATTTACAGCAAGCCGGATGATTTCACGCTGCAACTGATTCGCCTCGGTTCACACGCAGAATTAAGCCTGTGATTCCATAGATCATGCAGCGGTTAAAAACATACAGCCCGGACTCTGCCGGGCTGGACGCTGGAAGTAGAAGTCCTACCGTTAGGCAGCCTTCAATGTAGCGGCTTTGACGCGCGCATTCAGGCGGCTCTTGTAGCGGCTGGCCGTGTTCTTGTGGATCACGCCCTTCTGCACGCTCTTGTCGAGGATCGAAACCGTCTCGCTGTAAGCGCTCTTCAGATCGGTGGCGTTGCCCTTGGCGACAGCCTCGCGCAGCGAGCGCAGCGTGGTGCGCAGCTTGCTCTTGTTGGCGCGGTTCTGGGCTGTCTTCGTTTCGGTCTGACGCGCGCGCTTCAACGACGAAAAATGATTTGCCATGCTTTTGAACTCTTTCTCTGCCCGCGTCTGGGGCGGGGAATGTGGAATCGAGGCCGGAGGCTGGACCAGATACACAGCTCGGCCCACCACTGCAATCTCTTAACGATACGAAACACTGGAGTTAAAATCAACCCGGCGGTTCACAAAACAGCCTCAAAAATACATAATTCAAGAGGTTCTCGCCCGCGGCTCGAAGCGCTCACGGGAGGGGTTCATAAAGGGTGCATTTTCTGTCACTCCCAAGGTACTTGACGCGGACCCGGGAGCGTTCTACTCTGTGCCCAGCTACGGCATCGGCGCACATTTGGCAAACTTCGCCATCACGGGTCGCAGGCTCCATCAAGACGATGGGGAGCACCCGCCCATCAGTTGCCCATCTTTTCACAACCTATTCTTTATTCCTGCGTTTAATTCATTAACGACGTTTTGCCAGCGGAGGGAACCCACTTCAGATTAATGAAAAAAACCATCGAGATCACTCCAGGAATCGAACCCCTCTACGGTACCCACGACGAAAATCTACGCCTGCTGGAAGACGGTCTGCACGTCAGCATCGATCTGCGCTCCGACGCCATCCATGTTCTCGGTGAGCCCGGCGACGTGGAGCGGGTCGAGCGCGTCTTTGCCGACTTCGACTCCCTGCGCAAGAGCGGCGTGAATCTGTCGAACGGCGAGCTGAACGGAATGCTTCGCATGGTTGTTACCGACCCTGCTGTGACGCTGCGCTCGCTGGTGGACTCGGGCCGTCAGCGCTCGGCGGGAGTGAAGCGCATGGTGCAGCCGCGCTCGGCCAACCAGCTTCGCTACGTCGAGGCCATCGAGCAGAGCGACATGACCTTCGGGCTGGGTCCGGCGGGAACCGGCAAGACCTATCTGGCCGTTGCCATGGCGGTCTCGGCGCTGATGAGCCGCAAGATCAGCCGCATCGTGCTGGTGCGCCCGGCGGTCGAAGCCGGCGAGCGGCTCGGCTTCCTCCCCGGCTCGTTGCAGGAGAAGGTCGATCCCTACCTGCGTCCGCTCTATGATGCTCTTTATGATCTGCTCGACCCTATCAAGATCGACAAGATGCTGGAGACCAACGTCATCGAGATCGCGCCGCTGGCCTTCATGCGCGGACGCACGCTCAACGACGCCTTCATCATTCTGGACGAGGCGCAGAACACGACTCCCGAGCAGATGAAGATGTTTCTTACCCGCATGGGCAACAACTCCAAGGCCGCCATCACCGGCGACCTGACGCAGATAGACCTGCCAAATCCGAAGCGGTCCGGACTCGTGGAAGCTCTGCATGTTCTCGATGGCGTTGAGGGCATCCGCTTCTGCCATTTCGACGACACCGACGTGGTGCGGCACTATCTGGTGCAGCGCATCGTGCGCGCATACGACAGTTATGGCCGCGCGCAGCCTGAGCTTCCGCTCACGCTGGGCGAACCGGTTCTGCCGGAGACTCCGCCGCTGAATGAATCTTCTGTTAAGAACAAGCTGGCGGCCAAACCACAGTGACAGTTGCGATACCATCGTTAAGGGAGGGAGTCTGACCGGCTCCGTTCCATCTTCACGATGATCATCATCGAACCTCCAGGTAAGTTCTCCAACCAGGCGCTGGCAACGCTCAGCCGCAGCGGTCTGTCGCGCTTTGTCAATCGCGCGCGCGGGACAATCGCGCTTGCTGGTGAAGTGGATGTTCTGCTGACTTCGGATGCTGTGATTCGCAGGCTCAATCGTGACTTTCGCGGCCTGAACAAGCCTACCGATGTGCTGAGCTTTCCCGCCCCGGCAGAGATAGCTCACGAACGCAGCGGCGACATCGCCATCTCGCTGGAAACAGCGGCGCGACAGGCAGCCAGCTTCGGCCACTCGCTGCGCGACGAGGTTCGCGTGCTGGTTCTGCACGGACTGCTGCACCTCTCGGGCATGGACCACGAGACCGACAACGGAGCTAATGGATCTATGGCCGTCCGCGAGACAGAACTGCGTCGCGAGCTGCGTCTTCCTGCCACGCTGATCGAGCGGGCACACCGCAAGCCATCGAAGAGGAGTCTATGAGCTATTGGGCAACCATCCTGATGGTGCTGCTGCCGGCCATTCTGGTACTGGCTGCGTATGCCGATCGCGTCTACTCCGAGATGGGCAAGTTTCTGGCGCGCGAGTATCAGGACAACGTCGATGCCTGGGAAGAGCTGGTCGAGCCGCGCCTGCACCTGAGCCGCGAATCGGCGGCGTTGTCGGCCTCGGTGCTGCGCCAGCTTACTTTGGCGGCCATGGCGCTGCTGGCGGGACTGCGGCTCTACGACAGCGGTCGGCTGTCGCTGCATTATCCCTACTGGGCCGATACCGCGCGCGCCGCCTTTGAGCTGGTCCTGCTGGTGCTTCTGTTCGACCGCCTGATCCCCCAGATTCTGTTTGCGCGGACAAGCGGACGCTGGACTCAGTATCTCCGCCCGCTGTTGCAGGCGCTGTTTTACCTGATTCTGCCGGTGACTCTGCTGCTGGGGCTGCTGTTGTCGATTGCGGCGTTGGCCGAGCCGGAGAACACCGAGGAGGAAGAGCATCCTTCCGAGGCCATGGAGGCGCTGCTCGAAGCGGGCGAGGAGGAGGGCATCCTCGAGGAGTCGGACCGCGAGCTGGTGCGCTCCGTGGTGGAGTTCGGCGATATGGTTGTGCGCGAGGTCATGACGCCGCGTCCGGATATTTTTGCTGTTCCCGTGACGCTGACGCTGCAGGAGTTCATCGACCAATTCAAGGAGCACGTCTTCTCGCGCGTGCCGGTCTACGCGGGTTCGCTCGACCAGATCACAGGGATCGTCTTCGCGCATGACCTGCTGAAGGTTCCGCCGGAGGCCACGACCGTGGCCGATATCCAGCGCGCGGCGGCGTTCGTCCCCGAGACCAAGCGCGTGGCCGAGATGCTGCGCGAGATGCAGCGCGAAAAACAGCACATGCGCATCGTCATCGACGAGTACGGCAGCGTCGCCGGCCTGGTCACCATTGAGGATCTGCTGGAGGCCATCGTAGGAGATATCGCCGACGAGCACGACGAGGCAGAAGAGACGACTCCGGTGCGCGAGGCCGATGGAGCCTACCGCGTTCCCGGCAGCCTGGAACTTCCGCGCCTGCGCGAGCTGTTCGCCGACGAGATGGAAAAGGCTCCGGAGCCAGCCGAGACCGAAGAGACCGACGAGCCGCACGAGGAGGAGCTGAACCCGCTGCGTCTGTTCGAGAACTATGAATCGACTACCGTAGGCGGACTAGTCTCAGAGATCGCAGGCCACATACCCTTGCCAGGCGAGGTCGTGGAGGCAGAAGGCTTGCGCATGGAGGTGTTGGCCTCAACCGCCCGCCGCATCGATAGAGTAAGAGTAAGCCTGACAGGACACGTTCCCGCTTGATTGTGAGTAAACTATTGCCATGGAAATCTATAAGGTTCCCCGTCTGACTGCAAACAAGAAGTTTTTGCAACTCATGTACTGGTTTTTGTACATGACAATATGGATGTTTATTGTGTCCTTCGCACTTGACTGGCTATGGCCTATCGTTCCGCATGGGTTGAATAGTTCCATCATTCATTCCGCCAGGTTTGCACTCTTCGTTGGATTCTTTTGGTCGTTATTTATGTCATTTCTGGTATGGCCTTTTATTCATCCGCGTGAGGTCGTCGTGACCGATAAGGAGATAACAAGTGTTTCTTCAATACAGTCACGAACAGTCCGTAAGGGACTCATCCGTAAAATCTCTCAGCGGAGAAATGGTGTCCTGATTTCCGAGCGAAGCCTATTCGGTCTTTTTATGTGGGGTGGCGTATGGATTCCGAAAACATTGCCCGAGTACGAACAACTCCGCGCCCTTGCTGAAAGCTGGCGGGTAACATCGTAGGCGTGAGCTAATTCTCCGTGTAGCTGTACTCGGGTAGGTCGGGCCTTCAGGCCCGACATCTCAGATGCGTCAACGATTAGGGCTTTAGCCCCTGAGGGTGCACTTCTTTCCTGGTCAGATGAATTTCATGGGAAAGGAAGGCATCCCTCAGGGGCTAAAGCCCGCATTGAAGGCCGCCACACATGCCGGGGCTGAAGCCCCGGCCTACCTGATAAAACAACACCGGGGTACAACTATCTGGATAGTGCTTAATTCTTCGTATAGGGAGACTTGAGATACTTTCTTGCGGCATCGGCCTGTGACTGATCGCCGCCTGCGGCGCTGGCCAGCTTGTATTGCTCGATGGCCTTCTCGCGCTCGTGCAGCAGGTCGAACATCTGGCCTGCGTTCAGCTCGGCCCGGCGCTTCATCCATTCACTGCACTTCGGCTGCGCGGCTGCTTTGAGATAATGTGTGGCCGCATCCGCCGTCAGGTTCCATCCGCGCTCGGTGTCGGCAAGGCCGAAGTACGTCAGTTGCAGCCGAGGATCGACAAAGTAGCCGGGCTTGCGGGCATCGTCCAGAATGCGCTTGTAGAGAGCGATGGCGTCAGGCCCGTCGCCCTTGTCCTTGGTGAGGTTCGCCTCCTCCTGACGGAAGAGATAGCAGTGAGGATACTGCTGCGTGAGCTCACGCTCGACGGCCAGCGCTTCTGTGTAGCGCCCGTCGTGGCGAAGGAAGAGCGCCAGCGCTGTCCGTGACTCGACACCGTTGACGACTCCATGCGCAGCGGCCTCGCGCAACAGCGCCAGACCTTTTTCGCGGTTGCCGGTCGTGCCGATCAATCCGATCATGATGCGCAGAAAACGCGGCAGGCTGGCAACAGAGAACTGCTGGATGCCAACGGCCATCTTGGCGTCGGCGTACTCGGGATCGATGCGCAGAGCCTGCTCACTGTCGTTCTTTGCTTCGAGGCCCTGGTGCGCGGCGGCGATCCAGCTATGATCGGCCAGCGTGATGAAG
>WQYS01000082.1 GCA_009781125.1 Acidobacteriaceae bacterium
CTCATGGTTCGTAGGTCTGGCTCCGAGGCGTAATCCTGATATTGTCGTTGCCATGTTGTGGGAAAACGGCGACCAGGGCGCGAACTCAGCGAGGTTAGTTGCGCAGGTCGTCAATGCGTACGTCGAGAAGCAGCGCCGCCTTGCCAACAACCTGCATCTTGCCCAGGCCTCTCCGGTCGCGGCTACGCCCGTCTCGGCAGCGGCGGCCAACCAGTGAAAAAATCTGGGTGGGACACCCGTATGTTGACTGGTTGTAGACTGGCGTTATGATGAAAACCGCAATCGCTACACAAGAAGCTCCTGCCGCCATCGGCCCCTACTCACAGGCGGTTCGCGTGGGAGATGCAGGAGATGTAGGATATACGCTATTTGCCTCGGGACAGGTGGGGCTCGATCCGGCCACCGGACAGCTTGTCGCTGGAGGCGTCCGGGAGCAGACGGAGCGCTCGCTCGAAAACATCAAGGCGGTGCTGGCCGAGGCCGGACTCAGCCTCGCACACGTGGTGAAGACCACCGTGTTCCTGAAGAACATGAGCGACTTTGCCGTCATGAACGAGGTTTACGCGAAGTATCTGGCCACGGACGGCGTAGTAGCTCCGGCCCGCTCGACCGTAGCGGTTTGCGCGTTGCCCAAGGACGGGCTTGTTGAGATCGAAGTCATAGCCCGAGGACCGTCCGAAGTCTGAAATCCTGCATCCAATCAGCATGGCCGAGACCAGAGGCGTAGAGAAGATCCACAAAACCGATGCAGAGTGGCGGGAGCGATTGACCAGCGAGCAGTTTCGCGTCATGCGCGGGAAGGGAACGGAGCGGCCTTTTACCGGCGCTCTACTGAACAACCACGAGACCGGCGCATACACCTGCGCGGCGTGCAGCGCTCCGCTGTTTGCCTCGGACAAGAAGTTCGACTCCGGCAGCGGATGGCCGAGCTTCTGGCTGCCGGTGTCGTCGGAGGCGATTGAGACCCGCGAGGACAACTCCGCCGGGACGAAGCGAATAGAGGTGACCTGCGCCCGCTGCGGAGCTCATCTGGGGCATGTCTTCCCCGATGGCCCGCGCCCGACGGGGCTGCGCTACTGCATCAACAGCGTGTCGCTTGGATTTGAAAGAGAACGCGGGAAACAAGACAGCTAGAGTAGTATCCGATTGGCGTACCCTTTTGAATTGTCATTCCGAGTGAAACGAGGAACCTGCTTTTTACTCCGTGACGTAGATATTCGTGGCAGCAAAAAAGCAGGTCCCTCACTCCGTTTGGGATGACAATTCAAAAAGGAACCGCTACGGTGAGAATGCTATATAGCAGGAAGACACAAGAAAACCCCGGTTTTGCGCCGGGGTTTTTCGTGTTCTGAATGTTGATTGCGAGGAGAAAGCGGGAGGCTTATCCCTTTACGATCTTGCCGGTCTTGATGCAGGTGGTGCAGACGCGGACGCGCTTGCTGGCGCCGTTGACGACGGCCTTGACCGATTGCAGGTTCGGGTTCCAGCGGCGGCGGGTGACGTTGTGGGCGTGCGAAACGTTGTTGCCAAACTGCGGTCCCTTGCCGCAAAATTCACAAACTTGAGCCATAACGAAAATCTCCAATCCTGAGTCGCAGAGGCTCTCCCGTATGTTCAAGTGCGTCCGCACCTATGTCAGGAGATGGCAGGCAAGTGCGGATTTCCGCAGGCCTCTACCGCGTACGGTACTCCGCCGATTCTCTATCGTACCACGGCAGAGGCTGGTTCCCAAACACCTAAAAGCACAGAAGATGCAGTTGATACCAATTTTTGGTACACTGCGAACGGAGAGAATAAAGGAGGCTATCTATGGCGCACGCACAACCGCGGAATACTTCGGTATCCCTTGGCGACCACCTTACGGGGTTCATCGACAGCCAAGTGCAATCAGGCCGGTATGGGTCGGCTAGTGATGTGATTCGGGCCGGACTGCGGCTTCTGGAAGAGCATGAGGCCAAGGTGAAGACCCTAGAAGCAGCTTTGATCGAGGGCGAGCAATCGGGTGATCCGCGTCCCTTCGACTTTGAGACTTTCAAGACCCGCATGCGGGCGGAGTATGAGCGCGGATGAAAGAATACGTTTTTTTGCAGGCGGCACGATCAGACATGAGGAGTATTTGGCGCTACACAGCCGAACACTGGGGGATGGATCAGGCTGACCGGTATACGGACAACATTAGCGACGCCTGTCGCGCCTTGGCTTGCGGTACCAAGCGGGGCCGACCTGTCGAAGTACGCCCCGGATATCAAAAATATCTCACCGGGGCGCATACGGTTTACTACTGCGATCGTGGAGACAGACTGGAAATAATTCGTGTTTTGCACAACAGGATGGACGTGAATCATCACCTGTAAGCCAACCCGCTATCCGAATCTCTCGTTATATGCTGCGCTTTATCTTCAAGTTGAAGAAGTCTTCTTCCTGAGTAAGTTTTTCCATAATTGGACCTTTTCGTTCTCTATAGCACCGGTCTCTCAGATCGAAAAATTCCTCTTGTGACATCTGCTGCTGGGGAGAATCGATTTCTGGTTTATAGCGATTGTTATAGCCGTTGCAAGCTGAGCAGGCCAAAACCGCGTTTGAGAAGTCCCATATCCAATCCAAACGAATGCCTAAACTTTTGCGAACACTCTGAGGAACAACATGATCGAGCACAACTGAACGCCAATTGTTAAAACTTTCAGTGAAGTCCATACCACAATATGCACAACACGTTTGTTTGGTTTCCTTCATAAACGTGGGGACAGCCCGCCTACGGGAGTTATAGTAATTCCATTTGACTGAAATCAACTTTCGGCCACCGTGCGGGTAGGAATCAAAAGGCAATTTATTATCGAACACTGCAAACTTCCTTCTAATCAATCGAAATCTTGCGCAGCAGCTTGAAGTCGGAGAGCATCTTTCCGGTTCCGAGTACGACCGACGCCAGCGGATCGTCCGCAATCGAGACCGGCAGGCCTGTCTCTTCGCGGATGCGCTTGTCGAGATTCTTGATGAGCGCGCCGCCTCCGGTGAGGACGATGCCCCGGTCGGAGATGTCGGCGGAAAGCTCGGGCGGAGTGCGCTCCAGCGCTACGCGGATGGCGTTGATGATGGTCGAGATGCACTCGGAGAGCGCCTCACGCACCTCGGAGTCGTCGATGGTGATGGTCTTGGGGATGCCTTCGATGAGGTTGCGTCCCTTGACCTCCATCGAAAGCGGCTTGTCGAGCGGATAGGCCGAGCCGATCTGCATCTTGATTAACTCGCCGGTGCGCTCGCCGACCAGCAGGTTGTACTTGCGCTTCAGATAGGTGATGACGGCCTCGTCCATCTGGTTTCCGGCCACGCGCACCGAGCGCGAGTAGACGATTCCGGCCAGCGAAATGACCGCGATATCCGTAGTTCCGCCGCCGATATCGACCACCATGTTTCCGCCGGCCTCGGTGATGGGCAGGCCCGCGCCGATGGCGGCCACCATGGCCTGTTCGACCAGGTGCACCTCGGAGGCCTTGGCCCGGTAGGCCGAGTCCATGACGGCGCGCTTCTCCACCTGCGTGATCTCCGAAGGCACGCCGATCACGATGCGCGGATGCACCATCATCTTGCGGTTGTGGGCCTTCTGGATGAAGTAGTTCAGCATCTTCTCGGTGTGGCGGAAGTCGGCGATGACGCCGTCCTTCATCGGCTTGATGGCGACGATGTTGCCGGGCGTGCGGCCCAGCATCTCCTTGGCCTCTTTGCCGACCGCCTCCACCTCGTTGGTGGTCTTGTTGACCGCGATGATGGAGGGTTCGTTGACGATAATGCCTTTGCCTGCGGCGTAGACCAGCGTGTTGGCTGTACCCAGGTCGATGGCAAGATCGCTCGAAAAGAGGCTGAAGAGCGACCTCATGTTGTGGATGCGAGAGTAGCGCGTTTGAAAGTTGTTTGAAGACATTCGAGTTGGTTCGTTCCTCGGCGGGGAATGTAAGGTCTATTGTAAGGCCAGACGTCGCGATCCTGAAATCGTTGATCCTGAAGCCGTTCTTTCCCGATACAATCGAGAACGTTGCAGGAACCGAGGTTTGCCGATGATTATTGGAGTCCCTAAAGAGGTCAAGGATCACGAGAGCCGGGTAGGCATTACGCCGGCTGGGGCCAAGGCGCTGGTCGAGGCCGGGCATAAGGTTTTGATCGAGAAGAATGCCGGAGCGCTCTCGGCCATGCCGGACGATGAGTACCAGCAGGCAGGCGCGGAGATGGTGGCCTCTGCCGCAGAGGCGTGGAAGCGTGCCGAGATGGTTGTCAAGGTCAAGGAGCCGGTGGAGAGCGAGTACGCGTACTTTCGCGAAGGCCTGGTGCTGTTTACCTACCTGCATCTCGCTCCAGTGCCGGAGCTGACCTGCGCCCTGCTGGAGAAGAAGGTAACCGGCATCGCCTATGAGACGGTGCGCGACGCCGCCGGCGCGCTGCCGCTGCTGACGCCGATGAGCGAGGTTGCAGGCCGGATGAGCGTGCAGGTGGGAGCCGCATATCTGGAGAAGGAACATGGCGGGCGCGGCCTGCTGCTGGGTGGAGTTCCGGGCGTGCCTCCGGGGAACGTATGCATCATCGGCGGCGGAATCGTGGGCACGAACGCCGCGAAGATCGCTCTGGGCATGGGCGCCAAGGTGACGCTGGTCGATCTGAACCTGAACCGCCTGCGCGAGCTGGACGACATCTTCAACGGGCGCGTCTACACGCTGGCCTCGAACAGTTACAACATCGAGCGCGCTGTGTGCGAGGCGGATCTGGTCATCGGCGGCGTGCTGATCCCCGGAGCTGCGGCTCCGAAGATCGTGACTAAGGCCATGGTTCAGAAGATGAAGAAGGGCGCGGTGATCGTCGATGTCGCCATCGATCAGGGAGGCTGCATCGAGACGGCGCATCCGACCACGCACAGCGACCCGTCCTACGAGGTCAACGGCGTAGTGCACTACTGCGTGACCAACATGCCGGCGGCGGTGCCGAATACCTCGACGCTGGCGCTGACGAACGCGACCTTTCCCTATGTGTCGAAGCTGGCAAGGCTGGGGGCCGTGGCTGCGATCAAGGCTGACAAGGGCATTGCCGAGGGCGTCAACACGTACCGCGGCCAGTTGACCTGCAAGCCGGTTGCCGTGGCCCAGAAGCGGGAGTGGAAGTCCATAGCCGAACTGGTTTAGGGTTGAGGTGAGCAGGAGTTCTGCGAGCCGCAAATGACCGGGTGCCCCATCCTTCGTCCGCAGCGGCGCGGGAGGGTAATCCCATACTTCTCTGGCGGACGAAGGGTGGGACGGTACACGGCTCAACTTGCCATAGTTTGGTCGGGGAAATGGTTGATGGAGCATCCTGCTTTCCCACCCTTCGTCCGCCTGTAAGACAAGGGCCACGCTGACCCGTCTCGGCGGACGAAGGATGGGGCACCCGGACTTTTGTGGTTGGCATCGAGCCGGAGGACGGAAATGGCGGCACAGAGCAACAGGCGTAAGGTGCGCAGCATCGTGCTGGGAACGAGCGCCTTGTTGCTGCTGATTGTCTTTGTCGTGCTCAACGCATTCAACGAGCCTTACTTCGATCCGGAGACGACGGAATACATTTTTCTGTACACGGGGCTTTCCGTCGTTGTCTTTCTGCTCTTTGTCGCCGCGCTGATTCTGCTGATCCGCAACATCTTCAAGCTGTACGCCGAGCAGCGCAGCCGCGTCATGGGAACGCGCCTGCGTACGCGGCTGCTGTGGGGAGCGGTGCTGGTCAGCCTGGTGCCTCTGATGTTCATGTTTGGCTTCAGCTATCTGCTGTTGAACCGCGCCGTGGAGCGGTGGCAGTCGCAGCCGGTGACGGAGATGGGCGGTGCCAGCAATCGCATATCCGCGGAGCTTTCGCGCTACGCTACGGCCAACGCGCAGGCCGAGGCGGGATCGATCGCGGCGGGTCTGCCCGATGTGGCTCGCGAGGACATAACGGAGTCCGGCCTGCAAAAGCAGTTGCAGAATGTCTTGCAGTTGCACGAGATGTCGTTGCAAGACGGCTTCGCCATGATCTATCGCGGCCATCGCGCCATGGCCGCCATTCAGATGCCGCGTCTGGAGGGCGCGAAGATGCAGCTAAGGGCGTGGCCGACAGGCGCCAGCGGGACCAGTAGGGAATCGTCTCCGGAAAAGCTCCTTGCCAGCGGTGTGTATCCCGACGATGAGCTGATCTTTGCCGCGGCACAGCGGTCCGATACACCGCTACTCCGTATTGGCGAAAACGACTACACGCTGGGAGCCGCAACGACGCAAGACGGCGCCACGGTCGTTGTAGGCTTGCCGGTTCCACAGGGCGTGACCGAGGCCATGACGAGCTTGAATCATGCGGCCACGGCCTACTGGACGCTGGTGCGCAGCCGCCGTCCGCTGCGCACTCTGTATTTGTTATTGCTGATGATGATGACCGGTTTGGCGATGTTCGTCTCCTCCTGGCTGGTGCTTCATCTCTCCCGGCAGGTGACCAAGCCGGTGGAGGCGCTGGCCGACGCCATGGCCGCGATCTCGTCGGGAGACTACGCACAGCGCGTCAAGGAAGGCGCCACCGAAGAGCTGGGCGAGCTGGTGCGCAGCTTCAATCACATGGCCGCCGATCTTGAGGGAAGCCGCCGGGCCGTCGAGGAATCGACGGTTCAGCTCAGCGCGGCGAACAGGGCGCTGGAGACCCGCCGCAGCGAGCTGGAGACGATGCTGCAGACGATCCCCAGCGGCGTGGCGATGCTGAACTCCGAGCGCCGGATCACCATGGCCAATCGCGCCTTGACGGAGATGATCGCGCGCGGCGCGGAGCCGTTTACCGGCGTAAGCATGGAGAATGCGTTTCCATCTGAGATTGCCGAGGTTCTGGACAAGCTGATTGGACGCAGCCGCAGAATGGGCTCCGCCTCCAGCGAGGTGGAGATGCCCAGCGCCAGCATTGGAGGTACGCTGCATCTGCTGGCCACGGTGGCGCTGCTGGAATCTGCTGTGAACGATCGCGGGCGGCGCGAGCCGATTGGCTACGTTGTTGTGCTTGAGGACGCAACCGAGCTGCTCCATGCGCAGAGGCAGTCGGCGTGGAAGGAAGTGGCGCGCCGGGTCGCGCATGAGATTAAGAATCCCCTGACGTCGATCGGCCTCAGCGCGGAGCAGATTCGCAGGCATGTTCAGCGGCTCGGCGAGACGCTCGACGCGCACCGCGTGGAGTCGGCCTCGCCGGGTGTGATCGCCCGCTGCAGCGGAGTCATTCTCTCATCGGTGGAGACGCTGCGTGCGCTGGTAGATCAGTTCTCGTCGCTGGCTCAGTTTCCTACGGCTCGCCCGCAACCTTCGGATTTGAACAGTATTGTCGAGAACTCGCTGGCCCTGTTCGCAGGCAGGATGCAGGACATTCGCATCGTGCGCCGGCTGGCGGAGGGGCTGCCGCTGGTGATGGCCGATCCCGAGGCCATGAAGCGCGCCTTGAGCAATCTGATCGACAACGCTGCCGAGGCTATGCAGAGCAGTCTGCTGCGCGAGCTGCACATCGAAACCTGTATGGCGGAAAATGGAATGGTGGAGCTGGCGGTTGCCGACACCGGCCCCGGAGTGACGCGCGAGATGCAGGAGCGCCTGTTTCTGCCGTATTTTTCGACCAAGCAGCGCGGTACCGGACTGGGGCTGGCGATCGCTGCCAAGATCGTTCAGGAACACGAGGGAACCATTCGCGTAGAGAAAAACATTCCGGCAGGAGCGAGGTTTATCGTGGAGCTTCGTCCGGTGCCGGGAAGCGAAACTAATCCCGAAGCCGTGGTGTCTCATGAAGGTGGAGAGAAATCTTGAATCATGTACTGATCGTCGATGACGAGGCGGAGATTCGCGCGTCGCTGGAAAGCATTCTGCGCGAAGAGGGCTATATCGTGACCACCAGCGCCACTGCGCGCGAGGCCCTCGAACTTGTGCGCGACGTGGACTACGACGTGGTGCTGCTGGATATCTGGCTGCCCGACGGCGACGGGTTGGACGTACTCGGCGAGATTCGCGCCATGGATAACGTGAGCCTTCCCGAGGTGGTCATCATCAGCGGCCACGGCACGATTGAAGCCGCCGTGCGCGCGACCAAGCTGGGAGCCTACGACTTTCTGGAAAAGCCTCTGTCGCTCGAACGCACGCTGATGGTGCTCGCCAACGCCATGAAGGCTCGCCAGATGCGCGAGGACAATCAGGAGCTGCTGCGCCAGCTTGCTGGCAAGGCCACCATCACCGGACAGAGCGTGGCCATGAAGGCGCTGCGCCAGCAGATCAAGCTGATGGCTCCCACCAACGGGCGCGTGCTGATCTTCGGCGAAAGCGGCACGGGCAAGGAGGTGATCGGGCGCGCCATTCACGCCGAAAGCCTGCGCAAGGACAGGCCCTTCGTGGAGCTGAACTGCGCGGCGATTCCTGAAGACTACATCGAGAGCGAGCTGTTCGGCTACCGTCACGGAGCCTCTCCAGCAGCGGGCGCGCCGGGCGAAAAGCGCGGGACATTTGAACGCGCTGACGGCGGAACGCTCTTTCTGGATGAGGTCGGCGACATGAGCTTGAAGACCCAGTCCAAGGTGCTGCGCTCGCTCGACGAGCAGAGCTTTCTTCCCGTGGGCGCGTCGCATCCGGTGCACGTGGACGTGCGCGTGATCGCGGCAACCAACAAAAATCTCGAAGAGGAGATTGCGCGGGGAAACTTCCGTGAGGACCTGTTCTACCGGCTCAATGTGATTCCGTTCTACGTGCCGCCTCTGCGCGATCGCAAGGAAGACATCCCTCTGCTGGTCAGAGAATTTCTAGCTCAGTTCGGGCCGCAGTACGCAAGGCCGCACGTTGAGATGACGCAGGATGCGCTCGACGCCTTGCAGCAGTATTGCTGGCCGGGCAACGTGCGCGAGCTGCGCAACCTGGTGGAGAGGGTTCTGATTC
>WQYS01000083.1 GCA_009781125.1 Acidobacteriaceae bacterium
ACGTCAAGCATCTTGGCCAGCGTGTGCGCCATCAGCGTCTTGCCGGAGCCGGTGGGGCCAACAAGCAGAATGTTCGACTTCGACAGCTCCACGTCGCTGCCGCGAGTCTTGTTCATATGCACGCGCTTGTAGTGGTTGTAGACGGCGACGGCGAGCTTCTTCTTGGTTGTTTCCTGTCCGATGACGTACTCGTCCAGAAACGCCTTGACCTCGTGCGGCTTGGGCAGATGCGGCGCTCCGGAGCCGGGATGCGACTCGGTGCGGTCGTCTTCGAGAATCGAGTTGCAGACCGCTACGCACTCGTCACAGATGTAGGCCCGTGGATAGTCCGAGGGAGAAGAGATGAGCTTGGCTACGGCATCCTGCGATTTATGGCAGAACGAACAACGAAGTGATTCTTCTGGTCCCCGGATAGTTTTCATAAAACGCTCGGCTCCATGCTGAAGGCAGCGCGGAGAGATTCTTGTACTACTTCTCAAAGTTTACACTGTTCGACCCGGTACGCTTGTAACCGAGGTGTATCGAAAGAGTCATGTGCAGACGACAAGAAAACTTCCTGTCCAAGATATTTTTCTTGACACCTGCATAAACCGATGCCTAATCTGAACATGGCCGCTGGAGACAGCGGCTCGGGTTTGGAAGCCCGAATAGATGATGCGGCGCACATCGCGCCATCCGGCGCATTTTTTATTGTGCGCGGCACCTCCACGTCAATATGAGTGGAGCGTGCAGGAGCCTACAAGGCTCCGAACTTGTGGCGACATTACGCCGCTTTTATCTTCTTCTGAACCCATCAGATTCCAAGCGCCTTCAGCAACATAGTGCAGCTTACCGCCGTCGTTGTCGCCGTCCAGCGGAGTCATGCGAATCACCGTGATGTGTTTCGCTAGTTCGGCCTTGGCACGAACCGGCTCGGCAGTGAGCAGCTTGTGAATGTCACCTAACCGTTTCGTGACGAAGCCCCGAATCGCGGACATCTGAACTTCGATGGAATCTTCGCCGTTCCCTAAAAGCTGCTCAGAGAGTTCCTTTAGCTGCTGCTCACGTTTGTTGATGGCCGCGATCAAAGACGCGGACGGCCCTGCCACTGCCGCTGTCTCCGTCAACCGTTCCAGTTCGCCCTCTATCGTTTGCTTGCGTTCCCGCATCTGCGCCATTCGGTCAGAGAGACCGGAGAAGGCTTGCTTCAGATGCCGCTCGAACTCATCCAGAACGTATGCCACCGCTTCGGGCGTGAGCACTTCACCCTGTAGCTCCGAGAGGATGTCCTTTTCCAGCCAGTCACGCCGAATCAGCAGTCCATTTCTACAAGTGCCGCGATAGAAGTGCTGAGAGCAACCATACTGCGCATGATGTCCATAAGACCTGTCTCCGCTAACGATGCTGAGACTACCGCCGCAGACGCTACATTTCAGAATGCCGCTCAACAGATACGGACTCGTGACCGAGCGCGGAACCAGTCCCTTCTTACCAGTACACGATGCCACGATTTGTTTCAGCCGGTCCTGAACCTTCGTCCAGACCTCATCGGTGACGATCCGCAACTCAGGGCGAGGAACGATTCGCCACTCGCTCTCCGGCCTTGCCCGTCGCACCCGCTTGTTCGTGCCCGGAGCCTTCACGGTACGCGAAGTGTTCCAGACCACCTTGCCCATGTACATCTCGCGGTGAAGCATCTTGCGGATGCAGCCAGAACTCCACGTTGTAGCGTGGCTTCTTCCCAACCGTGGCCGTGGAGCGGGAACGCATTCGCTGTTCAGTGTCCGAGCGATGGCCTTCACAGACTTTCCATCAGATGACATCTCGAAGATGCGCCGCACGACCACAGCCTCAGTTTCGTTAACGACAAGCTGCTTTGCCGTAGAACCGGGAGCGTAGCCGGGAACGGGAACCGAGTCGTAACCGAAGCAGCGTCCCCCGGTGTGCTGACCGCGCAGCACCAGCCCTTCCATTCCGCGATGGGTTTTCTTGGCTAGTTCCTTCACGTAGAGGCTGTCTACCATGCCGTGAACGGTCACGAGCACATGCGCCTGTTCGTTCTCGGAGTCGATTCCTTGACTGACGGCGATTAGCCGAATACCAGCGAAGTTAAGTTTCTCGAAGATGCTCAGAGCGTCCTTAGTGTTTCGGGCGAGGCGACTGCTGTCATCCAACAGGATTACGTCGAACGGACGGCTTGGCGACAGCGCCGCATCCATCAGCCGCCCTAACCCCGGACGATCCGCGCCGACACCGCTCAGAGCTTCATCGGTGTAGACATGCTCTTCGAGAAAAATGAATCCGTGAGTAGCGGCGTACTCGCGGCAGATGCGAAGCTGATCTTCGATAGAACGCGGACTCTGAAGGTCACTGGAATAACGGGCGTAAGCAGCACAACGAGGCATCATGATTTTTTACCATCCATGTTGGACGTTAACTCTGAAACACCAGCAATAGCAAGTGAATTCTGCGCTTTGAGAGTATTTAGATATTCGCTCACCAGAGCCGGAATAATTACGTTGTCCAGCCACGACTTCAGCGCGGGATTGAGCTTTTTCGCGGGTGAGCGTGTGGGGTCAATTTGACCAGCCAGTTTCTTCACTGTACTGACCTTTCCCACCGTGCAGTACAGCGAAACAATCCAAAACGTTCGCCACGGCGCTGCGGAAAGCCAGTATCTATGCTGCGGGAAAGGTCCAGTTAGAAAACCGGACAGTGAATCTGCTTTGGCTTCAAGGTCAATATACAAAAAGTAGATGGCAGTGTCTATCCTCTTACGAAAAGGTGCCCAGGCTGAAGTTATAAGTTGGCATGAATCGCGCAGACACTGAAAGAATCAGTTTGGTTCTGTCTGATTCAGTTTGATATCAATCTGATTCTTTTCTAATCCAAGTGAATCATGAGTCTCTGCCGAAGTTAGACAAAGCAGCGACAGGGCTGTAAGCTACTTTCCATAAGCGTAAACGATTCGGATTTCACCCCCTTGTCCCACCTAAATACGCTTCACGCCGTCCGGCGTCCGATTTGACACACCCCCTGCAATGCCCCGGACACACCGCCGCGTTCACACATGCGGAACGGTTATTTGTTTGCGTGAAGGAGAGAAATCCATTCTTACGCCGATCCGGGAGATTGACCTTCCAATCTCCATCCGCAGCCTGTTACCACCACCAGGCCGGAATCACAGAGCCGAGAAGCAGCAAGGCGCACTCCGCTACGTGGACCGCGTTGCGGCCATTGCGGAGAACGCCAGCGTCTATGCCAACGGGCGCACCGACACGGCATGGATACTGATTGCGCGAGCGCTTGCAGATTGCCCTCTTCCGTACAGGCCGACACAGAAGCGCCAGACCACCAAGCGCACCCGCTTCGGAGACACATGGGTGACGGTCACTTATACCTGTAACCGACCGGATGCTGACATGCCCTACGGCACGGATACTCGGCTTATGCACTGGTTGATCGACCGTGCTGTACAAGAGGGACGCCGTGCTATCGCGGCAGGGAAAGAGCCGAGCCGGTTAGTGCGTGGAACTCCATCTACGAGTACCTTCAGGATGTCGGAGCCAGCGATGGAGTAAAGAACTACCGCAAGGTGCGCGAGAGCTTCCGTCGCCTGTCCGGACTGGCGATTACGATTCAACACGAAAACTCCACCGGCAAGCAGACAGAGATCATCCCATTTCTTGAGAGTTGGCATCTGCCCAGTTCCGTCGATGCTGAAGAGCCGGACGGCGCTGTATTGGCTCCGGCGCAGCCCAATGACCAGTATGGATTCACGATTAGCAAGCCTCTGTTTGAACAGGCGATGAAGTATCTGGTAGCGATACCGCGCCCGCTCTGGCGAGTTACCAAAGCCAATCCGCGCAAAGGCGCACTTCTGCTGTGGGCTTTTGTCCGGGCCTATGCCGCCACCGGGCCGAGTCTGATTCGATGGGACGTACTGAGTGAGCAGTTCTGGTATGGCGAATCGAGTCCGTGGAAGATCAAGCAGGCCGTCAGACAGACAGCGGCGCTGTTACATGCGCTGTGGCCGGGAGCCAGCATGACGGTCACAGACGACGGCGTAGTGTTCGGCAAGGCTACCAGCCCATTTTTGCCCGACGATCCTTCCAAGGGCCGTGTACGCCGCTCATAGCCCCCTCCACACATCCGAGCCACAAATCCACCGTACCTCCGGGCCGTTGCTCTGGCATCCAGAGAGCGTGTTATTTCCACAAAAGGGCTGTGCAAACGATGACGGACTACCGTACTTCCGGTCCGCGAAACCCGTACCTCCGGGCCGTGAATTACCGTACTTCCGGTCCGAAATTACCGTACCTCCGGTCCGCTTAATTAAGAAGCAAGAGAACAAGAGATACATGAGTCGCAGGAGAAGGCTCTGTGAACCCTGTGAATCTGTGGAAATAGCCGCGAAGGTACGAGGCCACCGCGTAAGCAGTGAGGCGACCGAATCAGGCCGTTGAAATCTGGAAATCGAAAAGCCGATTCCCAGATTCCAACCGCCACGGCGACGACGATGATGTATTTATCTCTTTAGAGCAAAGACCAAAACCTGAGTGCAAACTGAGAAGCGATAGACAAAGCAGGGGCAGATCTGTAATCTAATCCGCAGGGACGTAACCGTAATACCGCAGCACTGTAGTTTCCTTATACGTCCTACTCGCGCCTGACGTTTCGATCCAAGACAACACCAGTAAAAGTGATTCAGGTACACCGTCGCATCCACCATGCGGCGGTGTTTCACTGAGGATCGAACATGCTTGCGGCGAAGTCTCTGCGTCACGTTGGACGCTATTCCTGTTATGTAAATGCGGCTTCCGATGCCGTGACGAGTATTGCTTTCTGCGATACCGTTTCCCCTGCTTCCCACCTTCAGACGTGCCTGCAATTCGGTGATGCTGCTACCAGCTTGAACCGCTTTGCTTCCGTCTCCGCCGTTCTGTTCCGTGCTGAACTCTCCGCCCAGCCAGCCCTGCTGTCTGTCCTTCGTTCAGCCCTCCCGCCGTGCATTCTGCCCTGCGTAAACCGTCACTGCTGTGTCCCACATACAGCCACGTTGCCGTTCTTCCAGCCTACAAACTCGTTGTCGTTTTCTCTGCAATCTGTACCAGCTTCCCGCCTTCGTTCGTGCCTGCAATTCGGTGATGCTGCTACCAGTCTGAACTGTTTTGCTACCGTCTCCGCCGCTCTGTCCAGTGTTGAACTCTCATGCCATCCAGCGCTGCTGTCTGCCCTTCGTTCAGTGTTCCCGCTGTGCATTCAGCCCTGCGTAAATCGCTGTCATGTTGTCCTGCAACTGGCCTTGATAGCGTCCGTCCAGCCTGCAAATTCGTTGTCGTTGACGCTGCAATCTGTATCGTCCCCGGTCAGTTTTTCGGCAATTTCAAGCCGTGCTTGCGCACGGGTGTACTACTACCACACTCGTTCCCTGATAGGGAACTGCGGAGTTACTTTTGTAGCTCGACAGATACCTATGAAAACAATGTGGTTAGCGTTTTTACGTTTTCATTTGCAACCGCGCCGTTTTCATTCGGAAACAGCGCCGGAAAGAAGTTCTTATGCCGCCACTTGTCACCGAGAATAGCAAGCCAACGGGCAAGCTGAAGACGTGCGGCGATTGCCGCCACAACCATAACGCAGCAGGAAATGAGGTTTGAAAATGCTCAGTCTATCCAGTGCCTTGAACGCCGAACAGGTGAAGAATTACCACAAGGAAGAGTTTGCCGCCGAGACTTCCAGATATTACAGCCAAGGTAATCAATCTTTGGGTCAGTGGCAGGGTCAGCTTGCCGCAGAGATGGGTCTGTCTGGCGCAGTCACAGAGGGGGATTTTGCCCTGCTTGCCGACGGTATCAACCCTGCAACCGGAGAGCAGATGGTTCGTCACGTTGGAGCCAAGGAGTACACCAACGCTAACGGCAAGGATGTTAAATCATCCGAGCACAGCGCCGGATGGGACGCGACCTTTTCCGCTCCCAAATCCGTCTCGCTTACGGCACTTGTCGGAGGCGATGAGCGGTTAATGGACGCCCACCGCACAGCCGTTAATACCGCTCTGGCGGAATTGGAACGGTATGCACAGGCGCGAATCGGCGGTAACAATCCCGCCGTGACCACCGGCAGGTTTGTTGCCGCCACCTTCGAGCACGATACCGCTCGCCCTGTAGACGGATACGCCGCGCCACAACTTCATACTCATTGCGTCATCTTCAACGTCACGCAGATGGAAGATGGTTCCACCAGAGCCATCCATCCGAGAGCATTCTTTTACACGAAAAGCTATGCCACCGCCGTTTATCAGTCCGAACTGATGCGCGAGGTTAGGCGGCTTGGTTATGAGATCGAGCCGGGAAAGAGCGGAGCGCCGGAGATCAAAGGTTACTCCCGCGAATATCTGGAAGCCAGCAGCCCGCGCCGCCAGCAGATCGAGGAAAGACTGGAAGCGCAGGGTTTGACTGGTAACGCCAGAGCCGCCGAGCTTATTGCTTTGGAAACCAGAGATAAGAAGTTACACCTAAGCAAAGAGGAGGTTTTTGCCTCACACAAAGAGATGGCCGCGAGGTTCGGCAATCAGTCTGAAAAAGTCGTTGCCGAAGCCAAGTCCAGAGGAGAACAGATTCAGCTACAGGGAGCAACCACGGCCAGAGTTGCCGTAGCCTACGCACGAGACAGCAGCTTCGAGCGCGAATCCGTAAATGATGAGCGCACCCTGATGCGCGACGCTCTACGCCGTGGCATGGGCGAGGCCAGCTTTCAGCAGGTTCGCTCCGAGTTTGAGCAGCAGCGCCAGCAGGGGCGATTCATCGAGGTTCAGGGAACGAAGTATGCCAGCGGACGCAGCTTCACCACGCCGGAAGCTATAGCGACAGAAAAGGCCGTCGTTGCCTATGTTCTCAAAGGTCAGGGAGCCGCCGAGCCGATCATGTCTCCCGTTCAGGCAAAGGCGCAGGCCGAGACACGCGACTTTCTGAATGAGCGCCAGCGCACCGTCATTCAGGAGGTGCTGACCTCTACCGACCGTGTGCATGGTTTACAAGGACTCGCGGGAACCGGCAAAACGACCATTCTGGAATCCATTCGTGAAGGCGCGGAGCGGCACGGTTACGCAGTCGAAGGCTTCGCGCCCACGTCGAAGGCCGCAGGAGCCTTGCGCGATGCCGGTATCTCTGCAAACACGATGCAAAGTTTTCTCACGCGGGGCGGCGGCGAAAAGTTTGCCGGAGACCGCCATCACAGAACTCTTTACATGTTGGACGAATCCAGTCTCGCCAGCGCGAAACAGATGAAGCAGTTTCTTGACAAGATCAAATCACAGGACCGCGTTCTGGTTATTGGAGACACGCGCCAGCACCAAGGCGTAGACGCCGGACGGCCCTTCGAGCAGATGCAGCAGGCCGGTATGCGCACCAGTCAGCTCGATACCATCGTGCGCCAGCGGGCGAATCCTGAACTACAGAAGGCAGTCGAGCATCTTGCGGCGAACCGGACGCGCGTCGGTATCAGTATGTTGCGAGAGCAGGGCCGTATTACCGAAATCGAAGATGCCAGCAGCCGCATTCGTGCGATAGCGAAGGACTACGCGGCCAGCCCGGAGAAGACTCTTGTCGTATCGCCCGACAATCGCAGCCGCCAGCAGATCAACGAGGCAATACGCAAGGATTTACAGGCGAATGGAACGCTTGCCAGAGATGGGCAGAGTTACGCCACGCTTGTGCAGCGTTCCGATATGACCAGAGAAGACCGCCAATGGGCCGCGAGGTACGAGGCCGGAAACACGCTCTACTACAGTCGCGGAAGTGAGCAGCTTGGCATTAAGGGGAAAAGCTACGCCGTCGTGCAGAGTGTAGATGCAGCGAATAATACCGTTACCGTGCAGAGAGCCGATGGTCAGAGCATCACCTACGACCCGCGACGTTTGTGCGGTGTGACTGCGTTCCGCGAGGTCGAGCGCGAAATCGCCACTGGCGACCGCATCCAGTTCACCGCGCCGGATAAACGTCTTGGCGTGGCGAACCGTGACCTTGGAACGGTGACGAAGATAGAGCCGAACGCCATCACCGTGAGGATGGACGGCGACCGAGAGAGGACCGTCCGCTTCGATCCTGCGAAAACGCGGACCTTCGATCACGGTTACGCCGTGACTTCACACAGCTCGCAGGGGCTTACCTTCAATCGCGTTTTGGTAAATCTCGATACAGATTCCAGCAGAGAGCTTATCAATACCCGCTTGGCGTATGTCTCCATATCGAGAGCGTCCCACGAGGTCACGATCTACACCAACAACGCGGAGACGCTTGGCGAGCGCCTACAGACCGATGTAACGAAGACGACCGCTATGGACATAGCCAGAGCCAGAGACGAACGGATTCAACACGAAATCTCAGCCACGCAGTCTCCCAAGCCGCCAGTAGAGAAAAGCCAGAGCACACAGCAGGAGGCAACGATTCAACCTGTACAGAAAGGAAAAAGCATTGCCACCGCCATTGAGGAAAGCACTGGCTACGACTTCGGAATGTAGATTTCGCCGCAGTTAAACGCGCATCGAGTTGCAGATGTACAAGAACACTTTTTCTTGGTGCAAAAAAATGCTTGCAATAGAGAAAATTTTGTGCTCGCCTATATTCATCATGTGGTTTTCCAAGATGTTAGACGGCGAAAGCTGTGCCGCGTCCGATGTATCTGTGTCGGCAGCGCGGTTGGCCGTTTTGAAACCACAATTCTTTGAATTACCCCCCCCCCCCCCCCCCCCCCCACCACCCCACCCTCACACGACACCTCCATCCCTCCACCCCCCCCCACACTCCCTC
>WQYS01000084.1 GCA_009781125.1 Acidobacteriaceae bacterium
AAGGACCTGCTTTTCTCTCTTCAGCCAAAGATGTCCCCCCCCCGGGATTGCGACGCTATAGCATTTTGACATTTACCGTAGAGTGGTTTGTGGCGTAATACCCAAAAGCGCCAAAGGCGCTATCTATACCAGCCTGGGGCGAAGCCCCAGGAAAGATGCGCCAACACGATTAAAGGGCTGAAGGCCCGCTCTATAATCGACGCCATGCCTGAATCTCTCTCGTTCGTCCTGGTCCACCTTGTTTTCAGCACAAAAGACCGGCGGCCTGTCCTTGATGTTGCCATTCAGCCTGCTCTTCATGCGTATCTGGCAACGGTTGCGCGAAATTTGAAATGCGAATGTTACCGGGTGAGCGGAATGGCAGATCATGTCCATCTTGCCGTTCGTCTGTCCCGCACGCTAAATCTGTCGGAGCTGGTTGAGAGGTTGAAAACATCTTCATCAAAATGGCTGAAAGCGCAATCGCCCCAATTGACGAAGTTTGAATGGCAACGTGGATACGGCGCGTTCTCCGCTGGACCAACGAATTTGGATGCATTGGTTCATTACATTGATAACCAGGAAACGCACCATCGCAAGGTGTCGTTTCAGGACGAATTACGAACGTTTCTCCGGAAATACGGAATCGAATTTAATGAGACATCGGATGGAGCGGGCCTTCAGCCCTTTAATAATTAATTAGGCAACTTTACCTGGGGCTTCGCCCCAGGCTGGTATTGATTGCGCCGTTGGCGCAATTCCATTTACACCTGGAACTTTTTACCTCCATCCGCGTCGAAATCATCATGGGACGAAGCCCATGTACTCTTGGGTTATGAGCAGTCTCTCGCAAAGGAGCCGAAAACTCGAATGAAGCGCCTGACCCTATGGATCCTATGCCTGCTTAGTCTTTCCATGCTGGCCTCCGCGCAGGCCCGCGAGATTCCCAGCGCGCAATCCTCCGCCACCGGCGATGTGGAGCAGCGCGGACGCGCTCTGCTCGACCAGATGGTTCAGGCTCTGGGCGGCGACGCCTGGCTCAATCGCCGCGACATGGAGTCCTCGGGACGCACCGCCACCTTCTTCCACAACCAGCCGAACGAGTGGGTGATCTACTTCGACTCGTGGCATCGCTTTTCTGCCTCGGGGCAGCCCGAGGCCGAGCGCGTCGGCTTCCTTACCGACCGCGCCCTGAACATGTTCGTACCCTCCGGTAAGAAGATCGACGTGGTGCAGATATGGACTCCCACCGCCGGATACGAGGTCACCTACAAGGGCCGCGTCGCGCTGCCTAAGGACCAGGTCGCCGACGCCATTCGCCGCCGGAACCACTCCGTGGAGGCGGTCGTCCACACCTGGCTCAAGACGCCGGGCGTCATGATTATCTCCGAAGGCCAGTCGATGGTCATGCGCCGCGTCGCCGATAAGGTCACCCTGCTGCTGCCCACCAACGACGCCGTGACGCTCGAACTCGACGCCGCCACCCACCTGCCCATGCGCCGCACCTTTGAGTGGCGAAACGAGCAGTTCAAGGACCACGACGAGGACGTCGAGGAGTACGACGACTACCACACCGTCCAGGGCTTGCCGACCGCCTTCATCACCACCCGCTACCGCAACGGCGACATGGTCAACCAGCGCTTCCTGACCAGCGTCCAGTACAACCAGGAGGTTGCAGGCGATATGTTCGACCCCGATCACGTTGTGCTGAAGAAAAAGTAGCAACCATCAACAGCAAAAAGCCGATTCCTCCGGTCGCCGCGGCGACCTGCGGAATGACCAGGGGTTTATACTCATGTCTACATGAGTGAATCGACCCCAACCCTCGCCCCCCCTGCGGAAGCTCCGGCGGAGCACCGAATCGTGGACATTCTTGAGATCATGTCCATCCTTCCGCACCGCTATCCGTTCCTGCTCATCGACCGCATCGTCGAGATCGAGCGTAAGCAGCGCGTGGTCGCCATCAAGAACGTCACCTTCAACGAGCCGCAGTTTACGGGGCATTTTCCGGACTTCCCCATCATGCCCGGCGTGCTGATTATTGAGGCCATCGCACAGGCCGGCGGCGCTCTGCTGCTGACCGAGATCCCCGACCGCGACAGCAAGCTGATGCTCTTCACCGGCATCGACAACGCCAAGTTCCGCCGCCCGGTGGTGCCCGGCGACCAGGTGCGCATCGAGGTGAAGGTGCTGAACTGGCGCACCACCGCCGTCAAGATGGTCGGAACAGCCACCGTAGACGGCAAGCTCGCCTGCGAAGCTACGCTGATGTGCGCCGTCACCACGCGCAAAAAGCCTGAGGCCGTGTAAGAGTGAGCATCCATCCGACGGCGATCGTCGCTGCTGGCGCGCAGATTCCCGAGAGCTGCTCGGTTGGCCCCTACTGCACCATCGGCCCGGAGGTGGTCCTCGGCGAAGAGTGCGAGCTGGTCTCGCACGTGGTGCTGGACGGCCACCTGACCATGGGACGTAACAATCGCGTCTTCTCGTTTGCGTGCCTGGGCATCGCTCCGCAGGACCTCAAGTACCGCGGCGAGCCGACGGCGGTTGAGATCGGCGACCAGAACACGATTCGCGAGTACGTCACCATCTCTCGCGGCACCACCGGTGGCGGCGGCGTCACCCGCCTCGGTTCGGGCTGCCTGCTGATGGCTTACGTGCACGTCGGCCACGACTCGCAGGTCGGCAACGGCTGCATCCTGGCCAACGCCGCTACGCTCGCCGGTCACGTCACCATCGAAGATTACGTCACCCTGGGAGCGTTCAGTCCGGTGCACCAGTTCTGCACCGTCGGCAGATACGGCTTCATTGGCGGCGGCTCAATCATCACCAAGGACGTGCTTCCCTACTCGCTCACCAGCGCGGAACGCGACAACCGCGCTTACAGCATCAACAAGATCGGCCTGGAGCGCAAAGGCTTCACACGCGAGGAGATCAAGCAGCTCCGCGAAGCCTACCGTCTGCTGCTGAGCTCGAAGCTCAACACCTCGGACGCGCTGGCCGCTATCCGCGAGAAGATCGCCTCCGGCGAGTTCGGCGAAAAGGTGGAGTATCTGGCCGACTTCATCGCCCGCAGCCAGCGCGGCATCATCAAGTAGTCATGGAAGACGCGACGAAACTCGGCCTGATCGCGGGCAACGGACGCTTCCCTTTTCTCCTGCTCGATGCGGCGCGCGCGCATGGACTCACCGTTGTGGTCGCCGCCATCAAGGAAGAGACCGAGCCGGAGATCGACGCCCGCGCGCGGGCCGACTCCGGCATTCGCGTGCACTGGCTCTCGCTGGGCGAGTTGTCGCGGCTGATCGAAACCTTTCAGCGCGAAGGCGTTCGCCGCGCCGTGATGGCAGGACAGGTCAAGCACAAGCAAATCTTCTCCACCATCCGGCCTGACTGGAGACTCGCCAAGCTGCTGCTGAACCTGCGCACGCGCAACACCGATATGCTGCTGGGCGCAGTGGCCAAGGTGCTCGCCGATGAAGGTATTGAGCTGATAAGTTCCACTCAGTACCTTGAGCCGCTGCTGGCCAAGCCCGGAGTTCTCACCCGCCGCGCGCCCGATAGCGAAGAACAGAAAGATATCCTCTACGGACAGAAGGTAGCGCGCGCCATCGCCGGATACGATCTAGGCCAGACTGTAGTGATCGCAGCGCAGGCTTGCGTCGCGGTCGAGGCGATGGAAGGCACCGACGCCACCATCGAGCGAGCCGGAGCGATTTTCCGCACGCTGGAGCATGGCGACTCGACGCTGCGCCGCTCGCTGACTGTTGTCAAAGTAGCCAAGCCAGATCAGGACATGCGCTTCGATGTTCCGGTGGTCGGCGTTCGCACCATCGAGGTCATGCATGCCGCCGGAGCGACCTGCCTCTCGGTAGAGACTGGCCGCACGCTGCTCTTCGATCCTGACGCGATCATCACAGCCGCAGACGCTGCGGACATCGCGATTGTCTCTGGCAAACTACCCGAGTAACTCTACCAGCGCCGCCTCGTCCAGAACCTTAATCCCCAGAGCGGTTGCCTTCTCCAGCTTGGAACCGGCTTCTTCTCCGGCGACGACGTAATCGGTCTTCTTGCTGACACTGCCGGAGACGTGGCCTCCTGCGGCTTCGATCTTCTCTTTCGCTGCTTCGCGCGTGAGGTTCGGAAGCGTTCCCGTAAGTACAAACGTAAGGCCTTCGAGTTTCGTGCCGCGCACACGCTTCTCTGCCGTAAAGGTGAGACCTGCCTCGCGAAGACGCTCCACCAGATCAAGATTTTTCTTGTTTGCGAAGAAGTCGCGGATCGACGCGGCGACCGCTGGACCTACGTCGCGGATGCGTGTGAGATCTTCCACACTAGCAGCCATCAGCGCGTCCATGCTGCCGAACTCTTCGGCCAGCGCCTGAGCCGTTCGCTCGCCGACGTGACGAATCCCAAGCCCGAGCAGCACGCGCTGTAGCGGAGCCTGTTTCGACCGCTCGATCTGTTCGAGCAGCGAATCGGCAGACTTCTCGCCGATCCGTTCGAGCGTAAGAAGCTGATCCCTGGTAAGCGAATAGATATCTGCAATCGAATGAACCAGAGCCTTGCGTGTAGGGACTTCCGCATCGATCATCAGATCGAGAGCTTCGCCGCTCTCATGTTCGGCGATGGTGTGGCCGAGCAGTTGCGCCACCAGCACCTCGCCCAGGCCTTCAATGTTCATGACGGCGCGCGAGGCGAAGTGGTGCAGCTCCTCTTCGAGACGCGCCGGACAGCTTGCGTTAATGCAGCGCCAGTCCACCTCTCCCTCTTCGCGGACAAGCTCGGTTCTGCATCGGGGACAGTTTGCAGGAAATACAATCTCCTGGCGCGGCGTGATTGAATTTTTCTCTTCCATCACGCGAGTAATCTTCGGGATCACGTCGCCGCCGCGCTCCACCTCGACCAGATCGCCGATGCGCACCGCAAGCCGCACGATCTCGTCGGCGTTGTGCAGCGTGGCACGTGTGACCGTCGTGCCTCCTACAAACACAGCGGCAAGCGCAGCGACGGGCGTCACCTTGCCAGTGCGTCCTACCTGAAACAGAACATCTTCGAGCCGCGTGGTGGCGGCGCGCGCCGCAAACTTGTAAGCAATGGCCCAGCGCGGAGCCTTGCCCGTAAAGCCGAGTCTACGCTGCTGTGCAGTCGAATCCACCTTAATGACAACGCCGTCGATCTCGTAGCCGAGAGTATCGCGGAGCGTTTCGGCTTTAGCAATGAAATCCAGTACGCCATCGATGCTGCTGATGGCGCTCCAATGCGAATTGACGCGGAAACCGATAGCAGCAAGCGCTCGCAACGAAGCCGAATGCAGCGGCAGCAGAGGCTCGCCGTCACGAAGCAAAAAATATGCATAGAAGTCGAGCCGCCGTTGCGCGACGATATTCGGTTCCAGCGTGCGCAGCGTACCGGCGGCGGCGTTGCGCGGATTGACCGCCGGAGCCAGTCCTTGCGCCACGCGGTCCTCATTCATCTTTTCAAAGGCCGCCTGAGGAAGGACGACCTCGCCGCGAACCTCGAAGCTCTCCGCAGGCAGACTCGCTTCCTTGAGCGCGGCAGCCGTGATGCTCAAAGGCACGGAGTGGATGGTGCGGACGTTGCTGGTGACATCTTCGCCGATGGTTCCATCGCCGCGCGTAAGGCCGCGTTCGAGTTGCGCGCCGCTCGTGTAGTGCAGAGCCAGCGAGAGTCCATCGAGCTTGAGTTCGCAGACATAGCTCACCGCTTCGCTTGGCGGAAGGGCCTCACGGACACGCTTGTCCCAGGCACGCAGCTCGCCCTCGTTGTAGGCGTTGTCGAGCGAGAGCATGGGCCGCGAGTGCGCCACCTTGACGAATCCCTCGCGCGGCTTGCCGCCCACTCGCTGCGTGGGCGAGTCGGATGTGACCAGCGCCGGATGCTCGGCCTCCAGCGCCTTGAGGCGGTTCATGAGGCTGTCGTACTCGGCGTCTGATATCTCCGGCGCGTCGAGCACGTAGTAAAGATGCTCGTGACGACGCAGTTGCTCGCGGAGAGAGTTGATCTCTTGTTCGGGCGTAACCATCATAGAGGATTATAAGAGCCACTCAGAGTAAAAAGCAGGTTTCTCACTACGCTCGAAATGACGAGGGGAAGCGGAGGCATCAACCAGTGTTGCGCAATCCGGCGCTGATGCCGTTGATGGTGGCTCCGATGGCGCGGTTGAGTTCGGCAGAGTCTGGCTCGCCCGCTGCGAGCGCCGTCCGCTTGCGCCGGACCAGTTCGACCTGGAGCAGCGACATCGGATCGACATACGGATTGCGCAGGCGGATGGAGCGCTCCAGCACCGGGTTGGTTTCGAGCAGCCGCTGCTGCCGCGTGATCGCCAGAAACATGCGGCAGGTCAGGTCGAACTCCGTCTCAAGCATCGTATAGATGCGGTCACGAAGAGCGGCATCCTCGACCAGCGAAGCGTAAAGTCGGGCGATGCCAAAGTCAGACTTGGCCAGGGCCAGTTCGACGTTGCGCAGCATGTCGATAAAGAGCGGGAAGTTGCTGGCCATCGATTGCAGCTCGGCAAGATTGACCGCCTCTGCCGCCTGCCCGGAGGCCTGAATAAAATGCTGGAGTGCGTGGCCTACGCCGAACCACGCCGGAACCAGATGCCGCGACTGCATCCAGCCGAAGACCCACGGAATGGCGCGCAGGTCTGCCATACTCTTTTTCCCGCTGCGTTTCGAAGGACGCGAACCAATCCGCACATCTTCGAGTTCGGCCACCGGCGTCGCCTGCTCGAAGTAGGTATAGGTATCGGGATCATCGACGATGTGGCGGCGATAAAAATCATAGGAGACCGCGGAAAGCTGCTCCATCGCGGCCTCCCATGCGGGAGTGATCTCGCCGGTCAGATGCGGCAAGGCCCCAGGTTCCTCTTTGTGCTGAAGCGCCGCGTCGGGGCGGGCCAGCGCGTCGAGTGAGGCTGCGATCATCAGCTCCAGATTGCGCTCAGCAAGCACTACGTCGGAGTACTTCCAGTTGAGAACCTCGCCCTGTTCGGTGAGGCGCAGCTCGCCCGTGAAGCTATCGACCGGCTGCGCGAAGATGGCGCGGTGCGTCGGGCCTCCGCCGCGTCCCACGGTTCCGCCGCGTCCGTGGAAGAGGCGAAGGTTCACATTGCACTCGCGCGCCACCGCGTGCAGGGCGCGATGAGCCTTCCATATCTCCCAGGTGCTGGTAATCATGCCGCCGTCTTTGTTGGAGTCCGAGTAGCCGAGCATGACCTCCTGCCGCCGGCTCCAGCTTGTGAGCAGCGGCTCGTAGGCCGACGACGACCAAAGCCCACGCATGACCTCAGCCGCATTGCGCAGGTCTTCGATGGACTCGAAGAGCGGCACCGGCATCAGGCCGGGGTCTGTCGAGCAGACGCCCGTCGCCTCGGCTGCTTCTACGCGAACGCCTCCCAGACGCGCCAGCCGAATCACGTTGAGGATGTCCTCGGCGCTGGTTGCTCCGCTGATGACGTACTGATGAATCGCTTCCGGCGAGTAGGCCTGCTTCAACTCTGCGATGGTGCGGAACGTCTCCAGAACCTCGGTCGTCTGCGGCGAAAGCGCAGCCGGAAGCTCGGCGGCGGCTCTATCAGATATCTCCGCCAGCGCGGCAGCATGTACGCGGGCGTGCTGGCGGATATCGAGCGTTTGCAGATGCAGACCGTAGGTGCGAACTTCGAGCAGCAGCGGGTCCAGCAGAAGCTCGGCCAGACGATGGCCACGATTCTCGATCAGACTTGAGCGCAGCGCGTTCAGATCGTTGAGCAGCTCAGACGAACATGTATAGAGAGCAAGCGCCGATTGCGCCGGAAGCGGCACGGAGATTTGCGGGCTTCCGCCGAGACGCATCATGATGCAGCCGATCAGCAGCCGTGCGTACTCGAAGTGGAAGCGCTCTTCCAGAGCGGTCTGCCCAGCCGCGCGTAGCTGGCCGAGATAGCCCTGTAGCAGTTCCTTCACCGCATCCGAAACCGGAGCCTGCTGCGTCGAGATGCCAATCTGATCGAAGAGGTTCTGCATGCGGCAGCGGTAATGACTCAGCAGCAACGTCTGCGCCACCGCCAGCGCGTCGCGCGTGCACTGCGAAGTCACAAACGGATTGCCGTCGCGGTCGCCGCCGATCCAAGAGCCGAAGCGCACCATCAGCGGAAGTTCGGCAATCGAAAACGCGCCAGCGGAACACGGCGGCAGGGATTCAGCCTGCAACGCCGCGGCAATCTCAGCGTAAAGCTCCGGCAGCGTGTCGAAGAGACTGGCGTCATAGTAATCGAGCGCCATGCGAATCTCGTCGCGAACCGTAGGGCGCGCGCTGCGAACGTCGTCCGTCTGCCAGAGCGCGGTGATCTCGGCGGCCAGCTCGCGTTCGAGCGACTCCAGATGTTCCTCGGCCACCGGGATGCGGTCGAGCTGCTCCAGAAGGCCGGAGAGTCGGCGGCGCTTGAACATGATCGAGCGCCGCGCAACCTCGGTAGGATGCGCTGTAAAGACAGGCGTAATGCAGATGCGGTGCAGCAGATCGCATATCTGCGCGGCGTCAAAGCCTGCCTCGCGCAGGCGGCGCAGCGTTCCGCGCAGCTCTCCGCGCTGGGGCTTCGCCTGCTGGTTGAACTGGCTGGCGAGGCGGCGGCGCTTGCGGTGATTGGTTTCGGCCAGGTTGGAAAGCTCGAAGTAGAGGCTATAGGCCCGCGCCAGGTGGTGCGCCGTGGCGAGGTCGCCGGA
>WQYS01000085.1 GCA_009781125.1 Acidobacteriaceae bacterium
AGATGAATACTTTCCCTTGAGAAATATTGCTACTTCGGACGAAATACAGGGATCCTTCGCTTCGCTCAGGATGACGGTGTTAAGGGGACATCGCGGTCTACAGTAAATACGAAATTGCCATAGTCGGCCCGCCAGGTCATGAAGGACATAGATATGCAGCCGGCCAAAGGAGGAAAGCGATAGCGATGAGAGGCCTTCCCCATCCAAACTATCCGCGCTCTCTGCTGCGGCGCACGCGCCTGGCTGTCTTTGTGCTTATCGCACTTCTACTTATATGGATGGTGGCGAAGCATCTTAAGTAATCGCCGGTAAAGCCCTGAAACACGACTTACAGTTCACGGAGCACGTTGTTCTCATCCTTAACTTCTTTGTCAGCGTGGCCCGCGCCCAGCAGGCCGGCCTCGTGGCCGAGCAGGAAGCCCTGCGCGAAACCTTCTTTATATCCGCGCTTCTCGCCTTCTCGCTCTCCGTCGCTGAAGCCGTCGTTATAGCCATCGTCATAGGAGTTCCACTTGATCTCTTCGTCTTGCCCGGTCTGCGCGTTCGCCATATAGGATTACTCTCTTTCTATCTCGTAAGTAGATGCATTTATTTGCAGTCAGGTTGTGTTACCGCATCGTTGCTATTGATATCGGCTAGACCTGCAATTTATTAACCAGAAACTACGGATGCAACCGTACTGTTACTATTGTGTATTGTTATTTGAAGATCTCTTATAGAAGAGTCATGCGAAAGCCGATCTATACAGTAATGTAACCATCAGAAGATGAAGTAAGCAGGGTGCCTCACCCTTCGCGTTTTTTGCGAAAGGTGGGAATGTATACGGTTCAACTCACCACTGTCTGGGACAGGAAAGGCGTCTGATCGAGCATTTCACATTCCCACCCTTCGTCCGCACGAACGTCATGGACTCACCCGGCTGCTTTGCGGACGAAAGATGGGGCACCCGAACGGTTTCGTCGCTCCGGGCAAAAGCATCCGCCGCTCCGGCTTGTGCCGTTAATCACGTTCTCCGGCTGGCCCCGAAATTTTCGTACTGTTCTGTCATCCTTGCGCCGGGTGGAGTTTTTCTGCGGGAAATGCGCGGATGAGCGGTCCAAATGGCAGACAGGAAAGAGGAAAAATTTGGAGCTTCCCGGCGGAACCGCTCGCTAACCCAGGGCTTGCTCCCATATAATCAAATATCCCCCTGAGTATTTCCGGCGGGTGCGATTTCTCGGCAGTGAGGGTGTGCGTATCTTTACCGTAGATCGAGCGAGCGGAAGTTTCCCGAATGGTATGTCTCAGCCAGCGCGCGCGCGCTCTTGCTCACGCATCGCCAGGGCTGGGTTGCTTTGGATGCTGTTTGCGGCTGCTGCGGCTCCGTCGCTGGCAGCGCAGACGGCGCAGACACTCTGCCAGCCGACCGTGGTTGGCAACCGCAGAATCCCCAAGGAGTCGGTTCTGGCGCGGCTGTTCTCGCACCAGGGCGACGTCTTCGACCCCGCGACCATCGAGCGCGACTTCAACTCGCTGTGGAACACCAGCTACTTCGACAGCATCCGCATCGAGCGCACCGACACGCCCAAGTGCATTCAGCTCTGGATCTACGTCCGCG
This sequence comes from Acidobacteriaceae bacterium, assembly GCA_009781125.1. Next base: position 1,598 of record WQYS01000085.1, read on the forward strand.
AGAAGCCGACCATCCGCGAGATCAACTACAAGGGCCTGAACGCGGTCTCGCAGTCGGACGTTCTCGACGCCTTCAAGAAGGTCAAGGTCGGCCTCTCGGTCGAGAGCCAGTACGACCCCACCAAGGTCACGCGGGCCGAGGTGGTCATCAAGGAACTGCTCGCCGCGCGCGGCCACCAGTTTGCCACCATCCGCACTGAAATTAAGACGATTCCGCCCGCCGCGGTTGCCGTCACCTTCAACGTGAAGGAAGGCCCGACCGTGAAGGTCGGCAAGATAGCGTTTGACGGCAACGAGAGCCTGAGCAACCGTACGCTCCGCGCTTCGATGAAGAACCTGCGGCCCATCGGGATTCCTCACTCCATCCTTCTGGAGAACCTGCTGGCGCGCACCTTCGACGCCACCAAGCTGGACGAAGACACCGAGCGCGTCCGCCAGGCCTACCGCGATCGCGGCTACTTCAGGGCGCTGACCAGCGACGCCGTCACCAAGACGCGCACCGCCGGAGGGCTGAGTCCCTTTACGCTGCGTCCGTCCAAGGCCAAGCGCGTCGATATTCTGATTCCGGTCGAAGAGGGCCCGCGCTACAAGCTCGGCAGCATCACCTTCAGCGGCAACAAGACCTTCAGCAACACCCGGGCGCTGCGGGCGCAGTTCGCGCAGAAGGACGGCGAGTGGTTCAATGCGTCCCTGTTGATGAAGGGCATCGAGAACCTCAAAAAGGCCTATGGATCGCAGGGATTCATCAACTTTACCGGCATCCCGGAACCGCAGGTCGATGAGGCCAAAAAGCAGATATCCATCAACATTAATATCGACGAGGGCAAGCCGTTCTTTGTCTCGCGCATCGAGTTCACGGGCAACACCATCACCCGCGACAAGGTGATCCGCCGCGAGCTGTTGTTGCAGGAGGGCCAGGTCTACAACTCCCAGCTCTGGGAGATGAGCCTGATGCGCCTGAACCAGCTCAACTACTTCGAGACGCTCAAGGTGGACCAGGACTCGGAGAGCCGCCAGAACCAGGACAGCCAGACCGTGGACCTGCTGCTCAAGCTCAAGGAGAAAGGCAAGAACTCCATTGGCATGAACGGCGGACTCAGCGGCCTGTCGGGAACCTTTCTCGGCATTAACTACGAGACCAACAACTTCCTCGGCCTCGGCGAGACGCTCTCCTTGCAGGCCAACATCGGCGACCTGTCGCGCAACCTGAGCTTCGGGTTCACCGAACCCTATCTGCACAACCGGCCTATATCGGTCGGCTTCCAGGTCTTCACGCAGAAGTACGACTACAACCCGGCCAAGGCCAGCACGGTCACAGGCAGCCAGTCCCAGAACCTGAGCACGGCGCAGCAGTCGCTGCTGACCAACTACAACATGTCCACCTCGGGGCTGACGTTTTCGCTGAGCCAGCCGTTGCAGCATCTGTGGGCCCATAAAGGCGTGACGAGAATCGGCGTCAGCTATGCCCTGACGCGCTCCTCGGTGACGACGTTCAACGACAACACGCGCAACGTCTTCCAACTGTTAGCCTTCCGCTCCGGAGTGCAGGGCCTGAACGCGCTGAACGGCATCGTCACCTCGGCGATTACGCCCAGCTTCAGCTTCTCCAGCCTCGACCGCGCCGTGGGGCCGCATTCAGGACGCGACATCAATGTTGCGGTTCAGGTTGCCGGCGTCGCCGGTAACGTGATGTACATCCAGCCGGTGGCGACCTACCGGCAGTTCTATCCCATCAAGGGTCTGAAGCTGAACCGCGAAGGCCGCAACGTGCTCGCCTACCGCGTGCAGTTCTCGCATATCGAGGGCTTTGGCGGCGAGGTAGCTCCGCCGGACAAGCGCATCTACAGCGGCGGCGAATCCGACGTCCGCGGCTTCGACATCCGCCAGATCACGCCCTATACGTTTATTCCGGTCAAGGTCATGTACAACCTGGACAATCCGGATGGAACGAATCCGCCTACGGATACGACCAATCCGATGCTCACCAAGATACAGGTTCCCCTGCCCGTCTACAGGCTGGCGACCATCGGTGGCGACACCAGCACGACCGCGACGCTGGAGTACCGCATTCCCATCGTGAGCCAGGTTCAGTTCGCGTTCTTCACAGACTTCAACATGACCTTCGATATGCGGCCTTCGCAGCTCCGGCAGAGCGTAGCTGGCCAGGCGCAGTTGACCGGCGGCTTGTATGGATGTCCGCAGATCGTCAACGGAGCCTGCTACGGCGGCGAGAACCTTACCTTCCCCAATCCGTTGCAACTGGTTCCGCATACGAACTACGTGCCGCGCATGTCGAACGGAGCCGAGTTGCAGGTGGTTTTGCCCATCGTGAACGCGCCGTTCCGGATCTACTACGCATACAACCCGCTGCGCCTCTACCGGCAGATTCCTACGAACATTGCCCGTCCATCTACCTGCGCGCCCGCGGACTCGCTGGCGGCGTGCATGTATCAGTTCTTCCCGACTCAGGGCACGGGACCGTATGTTGACGCTGGCAGGTACTCGGCGCAACAGGTGTTGCAGGCCTATCCGGACTACCTGCTGCGCGAACCGCGCAAGACCTTCCGTATAACGGTCAGCACCAGCTTCTAACGTTATTTTGCATCTCCAACGAGAGCTGCCTTTCCTGAACAGGAAAGGCAGCTGGTTTTTCCTTTGCCCTGCCACGAACGCTCAGGATGGGGTACCCGGACGGTTTTGCCTCTCCAGACAAAAAGCAAATTCCTGCGCCGGGGTTTACGGCGGATGTTCTGGCGGCGCTGGATGCCGCCGGCGCTGAAATCGCGCCACGCAATATAAAATATAGTAACTTGGAAGTATGGAGCCACTAGACAAGGATTGCTTCGGCTCTGTACCCTTGTGCGTACCATAAAAGCAGCGATGCGGCGATGATCTCGCTCCCGCCGGGAGCAGGCGGAGATGGAAATCTCCAGGACACAGGCCGGGTTGCGGCAAAAAAGGATCTTCATGGAAGCGGTTCAAACCATGCCCACCAGCCAGCAGAAGCAAGGCAGCCGCCTGTATATGCTGTCCATCTGCGCGGTGGCGGCGCTGGGCGCGTTGATGTTCGGGTTCGATATTGCGATCATCTCCGGCGCCGGTCCCTTCGTGCAGCAGTACTTTGCATTGAATGAGATCGCCTTTGGCTGGGGCGTCAGCTCGCTGGTCATGGGCAGCATGGTAGGCGCGCTCTTCGCCGGGAGGGCCGCGGACCGTTACGGACGCCGCACCACGCTGCTGGCGATTGCTCTGCTCTTTGCGGTCACCAGCATTGCCTGCGGCATGGCGCATTCGTTCAGCGCCTTTGTTGTGGCCCGGATCTGCGGCGGCCTGGCCGTGGGCGCGGCGTCGATGATCTCGCCCCTGTACATTGCAGAGATCTCCCCGGCCAGCATACGCGGGCGCATGGTCTCGCTGAACCAGTTGGCGATCACCTTCGGCATCCTGGTGTCCTATGGGATCAACTACCTGCTGCTCGGCTGGGGCGCCAACAACTGGCGATGGATGTTTGCCACTGGAGCGCTGCCGTCGGTGGCGTTCTTCGTGGGGTTGTTCCTGGTGCCGGAAAGCCCGCGCTGGCTGGCTCTCAGAGGCAGGCTGGACGAGGCGCGGAGGATTCTCACGCGCGCCGGAGGCGACGAGAGCGCGGCCATCGAGATGGCCGCGATCAAGCACGCCGACCTGTCCCATGAGCCGCAGGCGAAGGTCGCCGAGCTGTGGTCGCCAAGGTTCCGCTACGTGATCATCGTCGGCGCTCTGGTTGCGGTTCTGGTTCAGATCAGCGGCATCAATACGGTGATCACATATGCGCCCATTATCCTGCGTTCCGCCGGCAACGGTCTGGACGCGGCCATCTTCCAGACCTTCGTGATTGGGATCATCAATTTCCTGTTTACCTTCGTCTCGGTGCTGGGCGTAGACCGTTTTGGACGCCGCACCTTATATATGGCGGGCTCGGCGGGAATGACGGTTTCGCTCCTTCTGCTCAGCATTGGATTTGCCACCGGACACGTGATGGGCATTTACGGCCTGGCGCTGATTCTGCTGTTCATTGCCTCGTTTGCCTCGTGCATTGGGCCGGTGTACTGGATTCTGATGTCGGAGATGTTTCCGGCGCGCATTCGCGGCGTGGCCATGTCGTTCGCCGTCTCTCTGCAATGGGTGACATACTTCCTTGTGGTGCTGCTGTTTCCGTGGGTACTTAAGCACATCGGAGGGCCGATCACCTTCGCGTTCCTGGCGGTGATGGCGTTCAGCATGCTGATGGTCGCCTGGAAGCTGGTGCCGGAGACCAGTGGGCAGACGCTGGAGGATATCGAACAACTGTACGCGAAGAGGCAATTGGAACCGGGGCAGAGTTGAAGGTAGTTTTCAAAAATTATTAACGAGCAATTGGAGAAAAGATGACAAGTAAAGAACGGCTTATCACAACGCTGAACCACAAGCAGCCGGACTGCATTCCCATTGACATCGGCGGAACATCTACATCTGGCGTTCACGTCAGCGTGGTGGCCGAGCTGCGCGACTACTACGGACTGGAGAAGCGTCCGGTGCGGGTCCACGAGCCTTACCAGATGCTGGGCATGGTGGACGACGACCTGAAGGACGCTCTTGGCGTAGACGTTACCGGCGTCTTCGGGCGCAACACCATGTTCGGATTTTCGACCGACAAGTGGAAGAGCTGGCTGTTCAACGGGCTGGAGGTGCTGGTGCCCGAGGGCTTCAACATCACCATCGACGAGAAGGGCGACACCCTGATCTATCCGCAAGGCGATCTGACGGCCCCGCCCAGCGGACGCATGCCCGCAGGCGGATACTTCTTCGACGGCATCATCCGCCAGGACCCGATCGACGAAGACAAGCTCAATCCCGCCGATAACCTCGAAGAGTTTGGTCCCATCTCGCAGCAGGACCTCGATCACTTTGCCCGGTCGACGGCAGAGGCTGCGGCCATGGACCGCGGCGTGATCGCCACCTTTGGCGGCACGGCCTTCGGCGATATCGCGCTGGTTCCCGCGCCCATGCTGAAGCACCCCAAAGGCATCCGCGACGTGACGGAATGGTACGTCACCACCACCAGCCGCCGCGACTACGTGCACCAGGTCTTTGAGGGCGAGTGCGAGATTGCACTCAAGAATCTTGAGCGCATCCATGCGGTGGTGGGCGACCGCATTCAGGCGGTGTTCATCTGCGGAACGGATTTCGGCACGCAGAGCGGGACCTTCTGCTCCGCCAAGACCTTTCAGGATTTGTATATGCCGTACTACAAGCGGATCACCGGCTGGATTCATGACCACACCAGCTGGAAGCCCTTCAAGCACTCCTGCGGCGCGGTGTCGAAGCTCATGCCCTGGTTCATCGAGGCGGGCATCGACATCATCAACCCGGTGCAGTGTTCGGCCACCGGCATGGAGCCGGAGAAGCTGAAGGCGGAGTTCGGTGACCGCCTCGTCTTCTGGGGCGGAGGCGTGGATACGCAGCATGTTCTGCCCTTCGGAACGCCCGCCGAGGTGCGCGAGCAGGTGCTGCGCCGCTGCGAGATCTTCGCTCCCGGCGGAGGCTTCGTCTTCAACCCGATTCACAACACCCAGGCGCTGACGCCGGTCGCCAACTTTATTGCAATGATCGACGCCGTGCATGAGTTCAATGGAAAGAAGTAAGCGCAATTAACCTGGGAGCGACTGCTCCTAAGTCAGACAGAAGCGAAAAAACAGCTAAAGCGAGGGAAATTACACATGGCTCAATCGAGCGAACTCTACGATGCAATTGTGAACGGCAATGCCAAGCAGGCTCATGCCGCAACCGAAAAGGCTCTGGCCGCGGGCGCCGTGCCTATGGAACTGATTCAGGGCTCCATGGTTCCGGCCATGGAAGAGGTCGGACGCCTCTTCGAGGCCGAGGAATACTTCGTCCCCGAGCTTCTGCTCTCGGGCCGCGCCATGAAGAGCGCCATGGAGCTGTTGCGTCCACTGCTGGCGGCCTCGGGTCAGAAGATGGCCGTGCGCGTGGTCATCGGCACGGTCAAGGGCGACCTGCACGACATCGGCAAGAACATCGTCGGATCGATGCTCGAGGGCGGCGGCTTTGAGGTCATCGACCTGGGCGCCGACGTTTCGCCGGAAGCCTTCGTCGATGCGGTCAAGGACCGCAAGCCGCAGGTGGTGTGCATGTCGGCCCTGCTGACGGTCACCATGCCGGCGATGAAGCAGACCATCGGCGCGCTTTCCGACGCTGGCGTGCGCAAGGATGTGAAGGTGCTGATCGGCGGCGCTCCGGTGACGCAGCAGTACGCCGACGAGATCGGCGCCGACGGCTTCAGCGCCAACGCCAACGGCGCTGTCACGCTGGTGAAGAATCTGCTGGAAGGAGTTGCCGCATGACCGGACGCGAATACTACATCAAGCTGGCCGGGCAGGGTCTGCGCATGCCCGTGGGCACCGACCTTATCCTCAACGAAGAGTCAGCCGACCCCGAGCAGGCGCGCAACGACGGAGCCGCTCTGGGCCGCGTGATCGAAAAGTCGGCGCGCCGCTGGAAGACGCCGCTGGCGGTTCCGCTGATGGACCTGCGCCTGGAGAAGATCGACCTGCTGGCGCGCATCGGCATCGGCGAGAAAGAAGCCGAGACCTTCCACTTCGACGCTCCGCTCGACGATGCCAAGATGGCCGTGCTCTGCGGCGCCGATGCCGGATCGCGCTGCCCCGGCAGCGTGGCCCGCGACGAGGCTCTCAAGTACATCGGCACTCTTCCGGACCTTGTGCCTGTGGGCATGGCGATCGGCCCGTTCTCGCTGGTGACGCGGCTGATGGGCGATCCCATCACCGCCGCCGCGCAGGCTGGCCGCGGCATCTCCGAAGAGGACTCCGACGACGTGCGTCTGCTCTTCCAGTGCCTGAAGATGGCCGAGTTTGCGGTCGACCGTGCTCTGCGCAGCCAGATCGCACACGGTGCGAAGGCCATCATGGTCTGCGAGCCGGCGGCCAACACGGCGTACTTGTCGCCGCGCCAGATCCGCTCCGGATCGGATGTGTTCGAGCGCATCGTGATGCAGCCCAATCTGCGCATGCTGGAGATCTTCAAGAGCACCGGCTGCGA
>WQYS01000086.1 GCA_009781125.1 Acidobacteriaceae bacterium
CAAGGCCTTCCACGACCGGCTGGCCATCACCGGAGCCGTCCTTACCAAGATGGACGGCGATGCGCGCGGCGGCGCAGCGCTCTCCATCCGCCACATCACCGGAGCTCCGATCAAGTTCCTGGGCACGGGCGAAAAGCCCGACGCCTTCGAGCCGTTTCATCCTGACCGCATCGTCTCGCGCATCATGGGTCACGGCGACATCGCCACCCTGCTGGAGCACGCCGAAGAGCGGCTGGATCGCGGCAAGGCCGAGCGGTTTGCGGCCAAGGCTTTGTCCGGCGACGGCTTCACGCTCGAAGACTTCCGCGAGCAGCTGCGCCAGATCAAGAAGATGGGAAGCATCAAGTCGATCATGAAGATGCTGCCATCGGTGGGCCCTTTTGCGGGGATGCAGCAGGCGGTCGATTCGGTCGATGAGAACCAGTTCACGCGCGTCGAAGCCATCATCGGCTCAATGACCCGGCGCGAACGGGCCGATCACGAGATCATCAACGGCAACCGTCGCAAGCGCATCGCGCGCGGCTCCGGAACCACGGTGCAGGATGTCAACAATCTGCTGCGCCAGTACGCGCAGATGCGCAAGATGTTCAAGTCGATGGGCTCGGGCGGCGGCATCAAGGCGCAGCAGCGCATGATGAGCCAGATGCAGGCGCGGCAGAGATTCGGAAGATAGCAACCAGCCACAAAAGCCCGGGTGCCCCATCCTTCGTCCACCACATATACGCGGGTATCCCATGCTTCTCTGGTGGACGAAGGGTGGGAGAGTATACGGCTCAACTCGCCGCTGTTTCAGAGATGAAACACACCTGACGGAGCGTCTTACATTCCCACCCTTCGTCCGCAATGAGAGAACCGGATACCCGCACACGCTTCGGCGGACGAAGGATGGGGCACCCGAACGATTGCGGCTGATCAGACGCCCACCTGAAGTTTCTAAGAAACACCCGTAAGGTTGGAGCCTGCGTCGGCAGTGTGATATGTTGCGTTGTATCCGCTTAGCGCGCAGGAGTTCCTGAAATTTTTACGGCCGAGACACTCCGCATCCACCCCGACGAGCCCGAGCAGGAGCTTGTCTCGAAGGTTGTGGGCTGCCTCAACTGCGGTGAGGTCGTAGCTATCCCTACGGACACCTTCTACGGGCTGGCCGTCGATCCGGTCAATCTCCGGGCGGTGGACCGCATCTACGAGATCAAGTCGCGCGCGCGCCACAAGCCTCTTTCGCTGCTGGTCGCCGACGTAAACCACGCCTATGAACTCGCGCGTCACATTGACACGGCTTTCGACCGGCTTGCCGAACGCTTCTGGCCGGGTCCTCTTACTATTGTCGTAAAAGCCGGACGTAAACTGCCGCTGCGCGTGACCGCCAATACCGGCAACGTCGCGCTGCGCGTGCCGGAGGCGGCGATTCCGCGCGCTGTCGTCTCGGCGCTCGGGCTTCCGATCACCGCCACCTCGGCCAACCTGCGCGGCCTGCCCGAATGCACCTACGCCACCTGCGTGCGCGAGCAGCTCGGCAGCAAGATATCGCTCATCGTAGACGGCGGCCCTACGGCGCGTTCGCTTCCCACTACGATTGTCGATCTCTCCGGCGGAGGAAATTCCTGGATGATTCTGCGCGAAGGTGCTATTCCTACGCACCAGATCGCTCTCGCCTTGCAGCATTGAGAGTCTGTAAAAAAATACTTTCGTTATCCTGAGCGTAGCGAAGGATGACGTCGAGAGGTATCGAGAGGTATTTTGATACGGGCGAGAAGTATACTTAAACATACCCTCCCACTTCGATGATCGTTCCCGACTCCAATCTGCGCAATCCACGTTCCCGGCGGCGGCGAATTGTTTTCGGCGTTCTTGTCTCCGTGTTGCTGATCGCGGTATTGTGGTCGGTTCATGTATACCGCGAGATAGCCGACGTCGCCGCCCGCGACGAGGCTCAGCCCGCCGACGCCATCGCCGTCTTCGGAGCCGCAGAGTATCTCGGGCGTCCATCGCCGGTTCTCCATGCCCGGCTGGACCATGCCGTCGATCTCTACCGCAGGCAGACCGCTCCGCTCATCATTACGCTCGGAGGCGGCAAAGAGAAGGACTCCGGCAACACCGAGGGAGCCGTCGGACGCGACTATCTGCTGGCCAACGGCGTGCCTTTCGCCAACATCATTGCCGAAACCAGCTCCTTCGATACCGGGCAGCAGGTCCATCGCCTTGCCGCCATTGCGCGCGACCAGAATCTGCGCCATATTGTTGTCGTCTCCGACGCCACGCATCTGTTCCGTATCCGCGAGCTGTGCCGCCAGGCCGGACTCGACGTATACACATCGCCACGCGCTCCCGTCGGCCACATCAGCAACTACGATCTCGCCATGCGCTACCTTCACGAGATCGTCACCTACACGGCCTCGCGCCTGCACCTGAACGGCGGATGGTTCGAAGGCTGAGAATACTACTGACGCGCCATCCTGTTGCTGCACCTCAGGTGATTTACAATAGATAGGGCATTAGCTCATCAGATCATCCGCACCGTTGCGAGGAGTAGTTTTGCATCCAGATCGATTCATTCCAATGAGTTTCGGCAAATCCAGGTCCAGCCGCGGAGTTCTGACGGCGGTTCGATTCGCGTTCATGCTATCGCTGACAGCAGGGACTCTTGTCCTGTTGGCTGGTTGCGGCGCCCAGTACCGCTCGGTCATCTATACGGTCGGTACTGTAGGTCCTCCCGGCCAGCCTACCAAGTATGCTCTCACCGTCGCCAGGCCCTGCCCGAATCCCAACCCCAGCTCCAATCCATTCGCTCCGCCGGTACCCTGCACCAGCCCGGACTCTCAACCGGGACTGATGACGCTCGTCAATGTCTCCGGCGACAGCCCCATGACCACTCCAAACCTTGGTCCGGACTACACGACTCAGCCCTATTATTTTGTGCTCGGTCCGAACGGCGGCATGGGCTACACCCTGAATGACAACAACACCGTGAGCAGTTTTTCCGTCTCGACTAGTCTTCAGTCCAACGCCGTGCAGCAGACCGCCCTGCCAGCCAATACTACGGCCGTCAGCATCTATTCCGATTTCAGCTTTACCTATGTCGCCGAGAACAGCACGGATGTGCAAAGCACTGGCGTCGGCCAGTATTCCGGCTTGCCTCTCTCGCTCAAGCAGACCTTCCCGGCGCCCTCAGGCCAGTCACCGGTTTACATCGTAGGCATTCCCAACTCCGCCCGGGCCTATATCATCAACCAGGCCAAGTTCAGCGGGACTCTGAACAACGATCTCTCGCAGCCCGGTCAGATACAGACTATCGAAACGGCCACCTCCAGCGTCGATACAACCCCGATTACCGTGGGAGCCGGTCCTGTCTACGGCGTGATGACTGCCGACCAGCGGCGCGCCTTCATCCTGAACAAGACCGACGGCACCGTGTCGGTGATTAATGTGCCGGGCAACGTGCTCGATGCCGTCCCGCCTCTGGCAGGAAGCGCGACCTCCAACAATCCGATCAGTCTTGCGCCGGGAACGAATCCCGTATGGGCTGACCTTGCGCCATCGCTGAACGAACTGGTCGTTCTCAACCAAGGCGGCGGATCATTGCCCGGAACCGGATCCGTCACTATTATCAGCATTCCGCTCTGCAATGCCACGTCTCTGCCATCGAACCCCAAGTGCGATCCCAACAATCCCGTGGACGCCGCCGACTTTGGAACGATCCTCACCACGCCCAATCCCATTACGGTTGGCGCGAATCCGGTGATGGTCGCCGTCCTGCAGGACGGCAGCAAGGCCTATGTGCTCAATGAGGGTGACAGCACGGTTTCGGTCATCAGTCTCACCACCAATACCGTGGTGGCAACCGTTCCGGTTCCACAGTCACCGAACCCCACCTGGATCGCGGCTACAACCGGCGAGCCTACAGGCAAGGTCTACGTTACTTCGCCAAACTCCAACACCATGACCGTAATCACAACTCAGGACGATCAGATTCACTCGCTGATTAATCTGCAAGGAGCGGGCATGGGTGTTCGCGTAACTGTTCCGTAAGGCGTTAAAACAAGTTCAGTGATGCGGAAAATGCCTTGAAATCTCCATCCCGCGTGATGAGAGAGATATCTGCGTCAATGCAGCTTTGAGCAATCAATGCATCTCCGAGCCGGGCCTTTCTCTTGTGTGCCAGAGCCTTGGCCCGCAACTTTCCTGCCCGACGCCAGAAGCCGTCTTTAAGTCCGACCAGTGGAAGCTCCAGAAGGGCTTGCGCCACCAGGGGCGAGAGCTCAGGATCGCTCAGCAGTTCCGTCAGCACAGCAGGTGGCATAACCACCTGCCTTGCATCGAGAGCCACGGCCAGAGCCTCAACATCTTCTCCGTACCCGCCTTCTAAAAAAGATATCCATGTACTCGTATCGGCGGCGATCATCGGTCTGCTTTTAACTCCTCCAGCGTGCGGGAGAACCGGACCTTGCCCCGCAGTTGCAGAAGCCGCTCATACGCTCTACCGGCAGCAACCAGCTCCAGCCCGGTACGAATAGTCTGCGTGATTCCCGCAGTGCTCGCCTTTTGCGCCTTGCTCAAAAGGTCTGCGGGAACCTCTACGGTAATCTTTCTTACTGCTGTGGGCATCTCCGCCTCCTTCACCATATTGTATACCAGTATTCAGTATGGTGTTGCAGCTATCCAGCCGTCTCTGCTCTTGAGAGAGGCCTCAATCTACTGTGGCTTCAAGCTCTGGCTCCGGCACAGGAGCCTGGACAGAGGGCAGCACCGATGCCAGCCAGTGTCCGGTGTGCGAGACGGGGTTGGCTCGAATCTGCTCGGGAGTGCCCGCAGCGATGATCTGGCCGCCGCCGCTTCCCCCTTCGGGGCCGAGATCGATGACCCAGTCGGCGGACTTGATGACATCCAGATTGTGCTCGATGACCACGAGCGATCCGCCGCCGTCGATCAGCTTGCGGAAGGCCGCCAGCAGCCGGGCGACATCGTCAAAGTGCAAGCCGGTCGTGGGTTCGTCGAGGATGTAGAGCGTGCGGCTGCGCGCCTTCCTGGCCGCCTCGTTGCCGGAGCTGCGCGTCGAGACCGCGCGCGCCTCGGCCAGATGCGACGCCAGCTTCACGCGCTGCGCCTCGCCGCCGGAAAGAGTGGTCGCCGACTGCCCCAGGCGCACGTAGCCCAGTCCAACCTCATCGAGCACGATCAGCTTGTCGATGATCTTCACGTGTCCGGCGAAGTACACCAGCGCCTCGCGCACCGTCATGTTGAGCACGTCGTGGATGTTCTTTCCCTTGTAGCGAACCTCAAGGATCGACGACTTATAGCGCTTGCCGCCGCACTCTTCGCAGGGAAGCTCGACGTCGGCGAGGAATTGCATCTCGACCGTCACGGTGCCGTCTCCCTGGCAGACGTCGCAGCGCCCGCCCGGAACGTTGAAGGAGAAGTGTCCTGCCGTGAGATTGCGTCGCTTGGCGTCAGGCTGCGCGGCAAACAAAGCGCGAATCTCATCGAATGCCTTGATATACGTGACAGGATTCGAGCGCGGCGTGCGCCCAATCGGAGACTGATCCACAAGAACGATGTCGTTCAGATGCATGGTTCCGCTCAGCTCGCGGTACAGGCGCGCCGGAGAGTCCGTGTTGTCAGGGCCTTCGGTTGACTGCCCCAGAGCCTGCATCAGCGCGCGATAAAGAACCTGGTGAACCAGCGTCGATTTGCCTGAGCCCGAAACTCCCGTGACGCAGACCAGCATGTTGAGCGGAATATCCAGATCGACGCCGCGCAGATTGTGAACGCGAGCGCCCTTCAGCATCAGATGCTCGCGGCCCGGCTCGCGGCGATGCGCGGGCACGGGGATGGTGTTGCGTCCGGAGAGATAGCGGCCCGTGATCGAATCCGGATTCGCCGTCACCTCGGCGACCGTGCCCGAGGCCAGCAACTGGCCGCCCAGCTCTCCGGCTCCGGGGCCGAGATCGATCAGGTGGTCAGCCGAGCGGATGATGTCGCGGTCGTGTTCGACGACAAGAATGGTGTTGCCGAGATCGCGCAGCTCCTCCATGATGCGAACAAGCCGCGCCGTGTCGCGGGGATGGAGTCCGATGGAAGGCTCGTCGAGCACATAGAGCGCTCCAGCCAGCCGCGAGCCCAGCGACGTTGCCAGTTGAATGCGCTGCGATTCACCGCCCGAGAGCGTCGAGGAAAGCCGGTCAAGCGTGAGGTAATCCAGCCCCACCTGATCGAGGAAGCCGATGCGCTGACGCACCTCTTCAAGAATCTTCCCGGCGATCTCCGCCTCGGCGGGCGCGAGTTCGAGCGAGTCGAAGAACTGCCGCGCCTCGGCAATCGTGTAAGAAGAGACCTCGCAGATGTTCTTGCCATTGATGAGCACAGCGCGAGCTTCGGGACGCAGCCGTTGCCCACGGCAATCGGGACAGAGCGCGTAGCCGCGGTACTTCGACAGAAACACGCGGACATGGAGCTTGTACTTCTTGCGCTCCAGCGCAGCGAAGAACCCTCGAATGCCGGGAAAGGAACCGTGGCCATCTTCGACGAAACGCTGCTGCTCCGCCGTGAGGTCATACCAGGGAACGCCAGTCGGAACGCCAGCAGCCTTCGCCGCCAGCAGCATCTGGCCGTGATGCACGCGGTACTTGGGAGTACTCCAGCAAGCTACGGCTCCCTGCGCCAGCGTCTTCGAGCGGTCGGGAACGATGAGGTTCGGATCGTAGTCGATGGTGTTGCCGAACCCCTGGCAGCGCGGGCAGGCTCCGTAGGGGTTGTTGAACGAGAACAGGCGCGGCTCCGGCTCGCGGTATGCGCGGTGGCACGAGGTGCATTCGAAGGCGGCGGAAAAGCGGTACTTCGCGACGCTCTCATCTTCGTCGCGGGGAACGGTGAGGAACTGAATCTCTCCGCTCTCGCGGTAGCCGGTTTCGATGGCGTCCACAAGGCGCGAGCGAATCTCACGCGAGATGGCCAGCCGGTCGATCAGCACAAAGATCGGCTCGGAGAAATCGAGTTCAAGCAGCGATTCAGGAGTCGAAAACTCAACGATCTTTCCGTTCTGATAGAGACGGTTATAGCCGCCGCGGCGAAGCTCGCCAAGACGCTCCTTGAGCGATTCGGTCAGGTCTCTGAAGTCGAACAGCGGAGCGGCGGGTTTCGCCGACTTCGCGGACTTGGTTGCCTTCTTTGGTTTGGCCGGCTTGGGCGCAGGCTCCGCTTCGCTCGACTGCTGCATCGGCTCCAGCTTCACCTCAACGCGGACGATGGGAAACAACGCATAGATGCGCGTGTCCTCGGCAAGCGCGAAGAGCGCCGCCACGATCTCATCGACCGAATCGCGCTTGACGCGGCCTCCGCAGTGCAGGCAGGTGACGGCTCCGCAGCGCGCGTAGAGCAGACGCAGGTAGTCGTAGATCTCCGTTGCCGTGGCCACCGTCGAGCGCGGGTTGCGCGTCTGGTTCTTCTGCCGGATGGCGATGGCCGGAGCAAGGCCGTCCATAAAGTCCACGTCGGGCTTCTCGATGCGCTCCAGAAACTGGCGCGCATAGGCGGAGAGCGACTCCACGTAGCGGCGCTGCCCCTCGGCGTAGACCGTGTCGAAGGCAAGCGAGCTCTTGCCCGACCCCGAGACTCCGCTGACCACCGTCAGGGCGTTGTGGGGAATGTCAACATCGATGCCCTTCAGATTATGGGTCCGCGCGCCACGGATGATGATCTTGTCGCTCTGGTAGCTCATTTCTGATTAATCCTAAGCGTCCCCCCATACACCGTCATCCTGAGGTCGCCGCGGCGACCGAAGGACCCCCGTATTTTGCCTGTCGCAGCTATAAACTCCAACGAAATCCCTGAACATTGTGCCGGCATAAACGAAATGCGGGGGTTCTTCACTTCGTTCAGAATGACGGCAAAAAAGATGTTTCAAGCTCGCCGCTGCGGGCGAAGGATCTCCAACACCAGCAGACACGCGCCGATCACGATGCAGGAGTCTGCAACATTGAAGTCGGGCCAGTGGTAGTGGATGATGTGCACTTCCAGAAAATCGATGACGTGGTGATAGGCGATGCGGTCGTAGAGATTGCCGATGGCTCCGCCAAGAATCAGCGAGAGAGCCACCGCTGTAAGCGACAGCGAACGGCGGCAGCGGACCAGCATATAGCCGACAAGAATGACGGCCACGACCGAAAATGCGATCAGCGCCTTGCGCACCAGGTCCGGCGATCCGCTGTTTTCAAACACGCTGAAGGCGGCTCCGGTATTGAAGACGTGCGAGATGCGGAAGACATGCGGAATCACCGTGTGCGTGTCCCCAACGGCAATGTGCTCAACCACCAGCCGCTTGGTGATGCGGTCGAGCGCGACCACCGCCGCTGCGATCAGCGCGAAGATGGCAAGGTAGTTGCGTTCTTTTCTGCGTGGCTCGGTTGAAACAACCGGTTGTGTAGTTTGTTCTGTCATTTAGGCCTTCGCCTCCCCTGAATCTGTATAGGGAGGATAGTGAATTGCATCCAGAGCCTCCGCGCAGCGCAGGCATACGGTCGGATAGCGCG
>WQYS01000087.1 GCA_009781125.1 Acidobacteriaceae bacterium
CTGGCAGACGCGCACCAGCTTTGACGAGGCGCAGTTGGACGAGCTGGCGCAGTCGATCCGGGCGACCGGCGTGGTGCAGCCGATTCTGGTGCGGTCGATTGGCATGGGCAAGTGCCAGCTCATCGCAGGCGAGCGGCGGCTGCTGGCGTCGAAGAAGGCTGGCAAGAGCACCATTCCGGCGATCGTGCGCCAGGCTGGCGACGAGCAGGTTCTGGAGATGACCATCGTCGAGAACCTGCAACGCGCGGACCTGAACCCGATGGAGCAGGCGCGCGCCTTTCAGCGGCTCAGCCAGGACTTCAAGCTGACACAGGAGCAGATGTCGATCGTCACCGGGAAAAACCGTGTTACCGTGGCTAACTTCTTGCGTTTGTTGAAGTTACCTGAACTCGTGCAGGGTAAGATCGAGTCCGGAGAGCTGTCGTTCGGCCACGCCAAGACGTTGCTCGCACTCGACGACGCGCAGACGATTACGTCTGCGGCGCAGAAGATTCTGGCGCTATCGCTGTCTGTTCGCCAGACGGAGAACTATGTTAACGGATTGATTAACCCAGAGTCCCGCGAAAAGAAGCCCGCCAAGCCGGAGCAGGCCGAAGACCCGAACGTCCGCGACGCCGAGGATCTGTTGCGACGGAAGCTGGGCCTAAAGGTGCGCATCGAAGACCGGAACGGCAAGGGCCGGGTCATAATCGAGTACTCGGGCATCGAGGACTTCGACGCCATTCTGGAGGCCTTGGGCGAGGATGTCTAAGGTTTTACCATGCCTAGTTAGGACGCGCCTTCATTTCCATGCGCTTCAGAAAGTCTAATTCCGACGCATCCGGATTTTCGGCAAAGTATATGGCCCGTTCTATTCTATCCGTGACGATTGCGACTCCTAATCCATCCCACCAATAAAGCACGGCTTCGCTGGCAACCTGATAGACCGGGACGCCCGTTGCCTCGCTGAACACCTGAGCTAAATGGTGGGCTTCTTCGGAGATCGCAATGAGATAGGGTTTTTCTTTCGCCAATGGAGAACGCTCCTGAATCGAAGCTCCTCCCAGAGATGCGGGAGGGCAGGAGGTTCAAAACGCGTGAAGTATGCGCGTCCGCGTCCTTACGGATAGCGGCCACCTGCCCCCATAGCGTTGGACTCGCTGGTTTCAGAAAGCCCAACGCTGAAGTGGGTTACTTCAAGGGTTTTGAAACCCTAGGGTTTTTAGGCCCATAGAAACACTATGCCCCAGAAGGAACGCGCTCAGCAAGTGCAAAGCACGAATCGCCTCTAGGTAGGCCAAGCCTTCAGGCTTGGCCTGCCTAGAAGCAAAAACTCCTTATCCTGGCGCATCCAGGGCGCATCTGGCGGCGCTCAAACCGTGGCGCTGCTGAATGATTTTCCATGACATGCAGAATGCGCTGGGCATAGCGAGACAGCTCAACCTTGTGCTCTCTGGCGCTGCTGGCCATCACTTCTACGTGGCATTGTACGAGCAGAGGGAAATGTAACGCGGGGCGGTCTATGATGAGTCCTATAATCTAAAATGTCTGGATTGAAGCAGAACGAAGAGGTTCCCCTTGGCAGAAACGATCTTTGATGTAGTCGTCCTTGGCGGCGGACCGGCGGGATATACCTGCGCCATCCGCGCCGCGCAGTATGGCTTGAATGTAGCTCTGGTAGACGCAAACGACCGGCTGGGCGGAACCTGCCTGCTCTGGGGATGCATCCCCACCAAGGCGATGCTGTTCTCAGCCGAGTTGTGGGACCACATGCAGAACTCCGCTCGCTACGGCATCGACGGCGTGAAGCCCACGCTCAACTGGAAGGGAGTGCTGGCGCGCAAGGACGACGTGATCTCGCGCCACACCAAGGGACTCGACTTCCTGATGAAGAAGAACAAGATCACCACCTTCAAGGGCTTCGGCAAGCTGACCGGCCCGGCCAAGAGCGGCGTGCATACAGTAGACGTGAAGCTCGCCGACGGCAAGGCGGAGACCATCAAGGCGAAGAAGGTCGTCGTGGCCACCGGCTCCGACGCGCGCGTGCTCGCCGGATACAAGGCCGACGAGACTATCCTCACCAATTATGAAATCCTTGAGATCCCACAGATGCCGAAGTCACTGGTGGTGATCGGCTCAGGCGCTGTGGGCGTGGAGTTCGCATCGATCTTCCGCAGTTTTGGCGCTGAGGTCACGGTGCTCGAAGTTCTGCCGCGAGTCGTGCCGGTCGAGGACGAAGATATCTCCAAAGAGCTTCTGCGGCAGTTCAAGAAGCGCGGCATCGACACGCACCTCTCCATCAAGGACACGAAGATTCAGAAGAACAAAGACGGCGCGCTCGTCACCTGGACCGACGCCAACGGCAAGCAGCAATCCAAGCAGGCCGAGAAGGTTCTGATGGCCGTGGGCCGATCGCCGCGCACCGAGGGCATCGGGCTGGAGAAGACCAGCATCCAGGTGGAGCGCGGCTTCGTCGTGACGAACGAGTGGATGGAGACGCGCGAGCCGGGCATCTACGCCATCGGCGACATAGTCGCAGGCTTGCCGCAACTGGCGCATGTCGGCTCCATGTCGGGTCTTGTTGTAGCGGCGCGAATGGCGGGCAAGTATGCCAGGCCGGTGAATCGCGATCGCATTCCGGGCTGCACCTATTGCGAGCCGCAGATCGCGAGCGTAGGCCTCACTGAGGCGCAGGCCAAGGAGAACGGCCACAACGTCAAGGTAGGCAAATTTCCCTTTGTCGGCAACTCGAAGGCGACCATTCTGGACGCGCATGACGGCTTCGTGAAGGTAGTTTCCGACGCGAAGTACGGCGAGATTCTCGGCGTGCACATCATCGGGCCGAATGCCACGGAGATCATCGCCGAGTGCGTGACGGCGCTGGAACTCGAAGCCACGGTGGAAGAGATGATGTTCACCATCCACGCGCATCCCACGGTCGCCGAGGCTCTGCTGGACGCCTTCAGCAGCGTTGAAGGCAAGGCCGTCAACGTGTAGCCACGCTGACCGCCACAACTGACCGGGTGCCCCATCCTTGCGCAGTTTTATCGCGCAAGGGTGGGAATGCATGGTGCTCGATCAGGCGTCTTTTCCATCTCAAACAATGGTGAGTTGAGCCGTATACATTCCCACCCTTCGTCCGCCTGGAAAGCAGAGGCTATCTTCCGGCCACCGTGGCGGACGAAGGATGGGGCACCCGCGCTTTTTTCTCTTATCGAAGCTGCAATCCCCGCCTCTACTCTTCGTGCTCGCGCAGTTTTGCGATGACGGAGAAATCTTCCAGCGTGGTGGTATCTCCCTTGACCTCGCCGGTCGCGGCCAGCTCGCGCAGCAGGCGCCGCATGATCTTGCCGCTGCGCGTCTTGGGCAGAGCTTCGGCGAAACGCACGTCGTCAGGACGCGCCAGTGCGCCGATCTCGCTTGCGACCCACTGCCGCAGCTCCTGCTTCAGCTCGTTGCTGACCGCGTTGCCCATCTTCACGGAGACGAACGCGCAGATGGCCTGCCCCTTCAGCGCATCGGGCCGCCCCACCACCGCCGCTTCGGCCACCTTGGGGTGCGCCACCAGCGCCGACTCTACCTCCATCGTGCCCAGGCGGTGTCCGCTGACCTGCAACACGTCGTCCACGCGGCCCATCAGCCAGAAGTAGCCGTCCGCATCGCGCCGTGCTCCGTCGCCGGTGTAGTAGCTGCCCGGAACCTCCGTCCAGTAGGTCTTTTCATAACGCTCAGGATCGCCGTAGACCGTGCGTGCCAGCGATGGCCACGGCGTGCGGAAGACCAGCAGGCCGCCCTTGCCGTCCGTAACCGGCTCGCCTGATTTTGTAACTACTTCAGGAATAATTCCAAAGAACGGCAGCGTCGCCGAACCCGGCTTGGTAGAAATTGCTCCAGGCACAGGAGCAATCATGATGGCTCCGGTCTCGGTCTGCCAATATGTATCCACAATCGGACAACGTTCGCGGCCAACTTCGTTGTGATACCAGATCCACGCCTCGGGATTGATCGGCTCGCCCACAGTCCCCAGCAGCCGCAGCGACGCCAGCGAATGTTTGCGCACCCACTCCGCGCCCCAGCGCGCAAAGGCGCGAATCGCCGTCGGAGCCGTGTAGAAGATGGTCACCTTATGCGCGTCCACAATCTTCCAGAAGCGGTCGTACTCCGGCCAATTGGGAGCGCCTTCGTAGATCACCACCGTCGCGCCGTTGGCCAGCGGACCGTAGACGACATAGCTGTGTCCGGTCACCCAGCCGATATCGGCTGTGCACCAGAAGATGTCGTCGTCGCGCAGATCGAAGATGTACTTCGCCGTCAGATAAGTCTGCACGGCGTAGCCTCCCGTGGTGTGCAGCAAGCCTTTCGGTTTGCCAGTCGTCCCGGAGGTGTACAGAATGTAGAGCGGGTCTTCGGCGTCCATCCGCTCGGGCGCGCAGACGGGCGAGGCGGCGGCCATCGCTTCATGCCACCACACGTCGCGGCCCGGCTTCATGGCGACGGCCACGTCGGCCCGCCTGAAGACAATGACGCTCTCGACCGACGGACACTGCTCCAGAGCCTCGTCCACCGCCGCCTTCAGCCTGACCTCGCAGCCTCTGCGATAGCTCACATTCTGCGTGATCACGGCGACCGATTGCGAGTCCTGCACGCGGTCCACGATGGCGTGCGCGGCGAACCCTCCGAAGATGACCGAGTGCACGGCTCCGATGCGCGCGCAGGCCAGCAGCGCGATAACCAGCTCGGGCGACATGCCCATGTAGATGGAGACTCGGTCGCCTTTCGTGACGCCACGCGCCTTCAGAACATTGGCGAACCTCTGCACCTGTTCGAGCAGCTCGCCGTATGTGAGACGGCGAACCTCGTCCGGCTCGCCCTCCCACACTAGAGCAGTCTTGTTGCGCCGCCCGACGAACACGTGCCGGTCCACGCAGTTATACGAGAGGTTCATCCTGCCACCGACGAACCACTTCGCTCCCTGTCCTGTGCCGTTTTCTCCTGGCTCCAGCACCGTGGTCCAGCGCTCGAACCAGTGGAGTTCATCAGCGGCCTTGGCCCGAAACAGCTCCGGTTGCTCTATGCTTCGCCGGTACAGCGCCGTGTACTCTTCGAGGCTCCCGATACGAGCTCGCGCCTGAAACTCAGGCGAAGGAGCAAACCTCCGGTTTTCCTGCAAGACTGAATCCAGATCCGATCGACCCGCGGCCATCGTTGTCAATTCGGCGTCCTCCAATTTCTCCAATCGCATCAACGATATAGAGTGGAAACGCAGAAGAAAGGTTGGCCCGGAGCGGCGAAACCGTCCGGGTGCCCCATCCTTCGTCCGCAAAGCAGACGGAGGGTATCCCATAACTTACGGACGGACGAAGGGTGGGAGTGTGGGATGCTCAATCAACCATCGTTTTCATTCCAAACAAGGGCGAATTGAGCAGCATACATTCCCACCCTTCGGTCGCCGCGGCGACAAGGATGGGGCACCCGGTCGTTCGTGGCAAGGCAAGGACGCCGAACCCACATCGAGACTCATAGCCCTACCATCTTCTCAAGATGCTCGGGATAGCGGCTGCCCTGTACAGTCAACTTGGAGATGGCGTCGTTGATCTTCGCCAGATCAGAGGCGGCGAGCGTAACCGAGGCCGTGCCTGCATTCTCCTCAAGACGATTGAGCTTTGTAGTTCCAGGGATAGGGACGATCCACGGCTTCTGCGCCAGCAGCCACGCCAGCGCGATGCGCGCCGGAGTGGAGCCTTTCTCTTTGGCAATCGTACCCAGCAGCTCGACCACGGCGTGATTCGCCTTCATGGCCTCGGGCGTGTAGCGCGGCAGTTGACGGCGGAAGTCCTTGTCGGCGAACCTGGTGGTCTCGTCCATCTTTCCGGTAAGGAAGCCCCGGCCCAGAGGACTGTACGGAACAAAGCCGATGCCCAGCTCCTCGAGCGTAGGAATGATCTCGGCCTCGGGCTTGCGCCACCACAGCGAATACTCGCTTTGCAGCGCCGCTACCGGCTGCACGGCGTGAGCGCGGCGGATGGTGCTCACTCCGGCCTCGGACAACCCGAAGTGGCGGACCTTGCCTGCTGCGATCAAGTCTTTCACCGCGCCCGCGACGTCTTCAATCGGAACAATCGGATCGACGCGGTGCTGATAGAACAAATCAATATAGTCGGTCTGCAGCCGCTTCAGCGAGGCGTCGGCCACCTGCTTGATGTGCTCGGGGCGGCTGTTCACGCCAGCCTGGTAGCCTTCAGCGCTGATGTTGAATCCGAACTTGGTGGCAATCACAACCTTACTGCGAATCGGCGACAGCGCTTTGCCGACCAGTTCCTCGTTGTTGAACGGCCCGTAGACCTCAGCCGTATCGAAGAACGTAATGCCCATGTTCACGGCCTTGTGCATGAGAGCGATCATCTCGGCGGTATCGTGAACGACGCCGTAGCTATGAGTCATTCCCATGCAGCCCAGACCGAGCGCGGAGACCTCTAATCCACTCTTACCTAACGTTCGTTTTTGCATCTTTTCCTTCCTCCAACTATTGTGGTTTCTTGAAATCTACCCAAAAACTTCGTCATTCTGAGCGGAGCGAAGAACCCCCGGTCGCCGCGGCGACCTTGCAGTGGCTATGAATCCCATCGGAAGCCTTACATTGAAAGTTGAGGCAAACCGAAATACGAGGGTCCTTCACTTCGTTCAGGATGACGGCATCAAAAATCAGGTGCAAGCCCACGATCTGAGCAGACTCTTATTGTGTAACCGACTCAGACACACATTTAGCCTTCAGCGCTTCGGTGATCTGAACACCGTGAAAACGGCCATTCTCAATAAAGATTTCATTGGTGCGTCTGCCGCCAAGAATCACGCCCGCAAGATAGATGCCCGGCACATTGCTTTCGAGCGTCTTCGCATCGCACACGGGAGCGTGATGACTGCTCTCGTCGAAGCGGATACCGAGCGACGCCAGAAAATCAAAGTCCGGATGATAGCCCGTCATGGCGAAGACAAAATGATTGCGGACCGTTACCGGGCCTACGGTTGTAGCCAGCATCACCGCGTCTTCGGTGATGCGGGTCGCCTTGCTGTTGAAGTACGCCTTGATCTCGCCGTTCTTGATACGGTTATTGATGTCGGGCAGAATCCAGTACTTCACGTGGCGGTGCATCTCCGGCCCGTGATGGACGAGGGTCACGCGCGCGCCGTGCCGCCACAGCTCCAGTGCTGCGATGGCGGCAGAGTTCTTACCACCGATGACCATCACATCCAGCCCGAAGAAGGGATGCGGCTCGTCGTAGTAGTGACGCACCTTGCTGAGCTCTTCGCCGGGAATGCCGAGGTAGTTCGGCAGATCGTAGTATCCGGTAGCGATCGCCAGCCTTCGCGCGCGATGCGCCAGCGCGCGGCCAAAGCGGTCCGTGGTGTGCACGGTGAAGTCGCCATCAGCGCCGCTCGCGCGCTCAACCTTCTCATACTGGCGCACGTCGAGCCGGTAGTGCTCGGCGACCTTGCGGTAGTATTCGAGCGCCTCGCCGCGCGTGGGCTTCTGGTGCGGAGTGGCAAAGGGAACGCCGCCAATCTCCAGCAACTCCGGCGTAGTGAAGAAGACCATATTGGCCGGATAGTGAAACAGAGAGTTGCACAGGCATCCCTTATCGACGAGCCGGGCGGTAAAACCCGCGCGCTCGGCCTCGATGGCGCAGGCCATGCCGGTGGGTCCGGCTCCGATCACAAGCAGGTCTACAGGTTCGCGGGTCTGGTTCGCGTCGCGGTCTGGATGGATATCCTTCATCCACCCATCTTAACGCCTTTGCTAAAACCGGGTCTGCCGCCTCGGCTCGACGAGTCTCCGGGCAAGCCCCACCGTGTGGTTCTGCGGCTTCAGCCTGCGGTGCAGTTCAACCAGATTGCCGTTCGCCAAATGGTCCTTAGGCAAGCAACAGGCCTTGACCAGACGCACCAGGTCAGTCTGCATGGCGCGGTCTTCGCCCAACAGGGCGAGCGTCTGCTGCAGGACCGCCGCCGCTCCCGGATGCTGCGGCATCAGGATGCGGTAGTGCATCCACTTGCCCTCGCGGCGCGCCGCCACCAATCCCGCGGCCCGCAGATAAGCCAGGTGCCGCGAAATTTTAGGCTGCGGAACGCCCAGCACCTCTACCAGATGACAGACACAGATCTCTCTCTCTCCAATGAGGTTCAGCAGGCGAAGGCGCGTCTCGTCGCCAAGAGCCTGAAAGAAGCGCCCGGCGTTGAACTGTTGTTTGTGAATCATAAATAATATATACGCCTTGACGAATATGAATGCAAGGAGATATATTCTCTTTAGCGAATATGTATTCGAGGTGAGCTATGGCAGATGAGATTCTGAACTCCGTCCGGTCGAAGTACGGCGCGGTTGCCGAAAGCGCTTTGTCCAATAATGACGCGGGCGTGAAGGCGGTTGCCGAAGCCTTCGGCTACTCCGCCGAGGAGCTGCGGTCGATTCCGGCAGAGGCCAACATGGGA
>WQYS01000088.1 GCA_009781125.1 Acidobacteriaceae bacterium
AATAGCGCATATCGCCAAGGAGGACTCTATGGAACGGAAACACCTGGTCTTTGAACGAGCCAACAAGCTGGGCCTGATGGTGTTGTTCGTGGCCGCTGCCGCTGGCAGCGCTCGCGCCGATAACTCGTTCATCGACGACTTCAACACCGTCACCACCATCAGCACCACCATCCCTACTAACGGCGACGTTAATCCTTACGGGATCGTTGTGGTTCCGGAGAGCAAAGGCAAGCTGGTCGAGGGACATATCCTCATCAGCAACTTCAACAACACGCAAAACCTGCAAGGCACGGGAACTACGATCGACGAGATTGCTCCCAACGGCACGTTCAGCCTCTTTGCGCAGATCGATCCCGCCAAGGTCACCTGCCCCGGCGGCATAGGCCTGACGACCGCGCTGGTAACGCTGCGCAGCGGCTTCGTCGTCGTGGGAAGCCTGCCCACTACCGACGGCACGTCGGCAACCACCGGAGCGGGCTGCCTCATCGTGCTCGATAGCAACGGCAATGTGGTGAAGACCATCACCGGCCACAACATCAACGGGCCGTGGGACATGACCGCTGTCGATAGCGGCAGTCGGGCCGTGCTGTTTGTCACCAACGTGCTCAACGGAACCGTGGCCGCTGGCGGCAATGTTGTGAACAAGGGAACGGTCGTCCGCCTGTTGCTGGACGTCGACAACAAGGGGCCTGAGGTGCTCGACAGCGACGTCATCGCCACGGGCTTCCCTGAGCGCACCGACCCCGCCGCGCTGGTGATCGGACCTACGGGAGTTGCGTTCGATAGCAGAACGGGAGTTCTTTACGTGGCGGACAGCCTCGACAATCGTATTGCAGCTATACCGGGTGCGCTGTATCGGCAGCAGCCGTCGAATGGCGGCAATACGGTGTCTCAGGGAGGAGCGCTCAACGATCCTCTTGGCCTGGCGTTTACACTGAGTGGTCATCTTATTGCCGCAAACGGCGATGACGGAAACATCGTGGAGATAACCCCAAATAACGGCCATCAGGTCGCAACCAAACAGGTGGACAACACCGGCGGTCCGCCTCCGGGAGCGGGTGCGCTCTTTGGCCTGGTCGCGGTTCCTGGCGGTGTCTACTTCGTGGATGACGCCTCGAACACGCTCGACTTCCTGCACTGAGCTGGGCGCGTTACAGTCAAAGCGCCAAAGGCGCGTTCCATACCAGCCTGGGGCGAAGCCCCAGGTAAAGTGGCAAACCAGGAAGCAAAGGGCTGAAGGCCCGTTCTATCGGTGCTCCGATATAGTACGGGCTTACAGCCCTTGATTTCCTGTTTGGGTACCTGTACCCAGGGCTACGGTCGCCGCGGCGACCTGGTATAGGACGCGCCTTCGGCGCTCCTATTCAGTGCATTTCTGAGACACACATTTAATGGGGAGCTTCGCTGTGGCCGCCGCTATGATGCTTGACGCCCTCGAACAGCAGCACAATCGGGATGCAGAGCAGCGAGAGAAATCCGATGAGACGGAAGATGTCCACATAGGCGAGCAGCGAGGCCTGCTCGCCGAG
This sequence comes from Acidobacteriaceae bacterium, assembly GCA_009781125.1. The sequence goes on from WQYS01000088.1 coordinate 1,530, forward strand.
CATCCGGTAAACCGAACCCATAGCCATGTGCAGCGCCGTAACCGCATCGGAGCCGGCAAACAGCAGCTTGGACTGCAACCCCTGTATCATGCCAGTCGTGGTGCTGTCGGTTCCGGTCAGGTTGGCGGCAAGATAGCTCTGGTGGACCTGGCCTTTGCGCACCAGCATCGCCGTGGCCGTGGCGATGCCCACGCTGCCGCCGATGTTACGGACCAGGTTGTAGATACCGGTGGCGTCGCCGATCTCCTGTTTGCGCAGATGGCCCATGGCCATGGTCGTCAGCGGCACGAAGATGAATCCGCCCGAGAATCCATTGAGCACGTTGGGAAGCACCACCGTAGACATGGAGACATCCAGATTGATGCGCGCAAACATCAGCCCCGAGATGCCCAGCACGACAAACCCGAACATCATCAGCAGGCGCCGGTCGATCTTATTGGCCAGCGCTCCGGCAATGACCATCGACGCCATCGATCCCATGCCGCGCGGCGAGACCGCCAGCCCGCTGTCGAGCGCCGGATATCCCATCAGGGTCTGTAAAAACAGCGGCAGCATGGCCGTGGCGCTGTAGAGCACGAACCCGTAAATGCCCGTCAGCAGCGTGCCGATGGCGAAGTTGCGGTTCAGCAGTACCTGAAGCCGAACCAGCGGATCCCTGGCGCGCAGTTCGTGCACGATGAAGAGCACGAACGCAATCATGGAGACGGCAAAGGTCCAGCGAATCCAGGCGGCGTCGAACCAGTCGGCCTCCTGGCCTTTATCGAGGACCAGTTGCAGCGTGCCCAGCCATAGCGCCATCACGCCGAAGCCGACGGCGTCGAGCTTGCCCGCGAACTTCCTGTGCAGATACGGCGGGTCTTCAACGAACGTGTTGGCCAGCATCAGCGCCAGCAGGCCGACGGGCAGATTGATGTAGAAGATCCAGCGCCAGGAGTAGCTGTCGGTGATCCAGCCGCCGAGCGTAGGTCCGATGACCGGCGCAACTACAATACCCGTGCCGTAGACGGCCATGGCCTTGCCGTGATCCTTATGCGGAAAGCTTTCGAGCAGAATGGCCTGCGCCAGCGGCTGCATTCCGCCTCCGCCGACGCCCTGCAGGATACGCGCCACGATCAGCATAGGCATGTTGATGGCCATGCCGCACAGCATCGATGCCACGGTAAAGAGCCCAATCGACATCAGCAGCAGGCGCTTGCGCCCGATGCGCCGCGTGATCCATCCGGTGGCCGGCAGCATGATGGCATTGGCGACAAGGTAGCTGGTCAGCACCCAGGTAGCCTCGTCGGTCGAGGCTGAGAGATTGCCCGCGATGTGCGGCAGGGCGACGTTGGCAACCGAGGAGTCGAGCACCACCATGAAGGTCGCCGTCATGACGGAGCAGGCGATCAGCCATGGATTCGCCGAGGGTTTCCAGGCGGCGTGTTCGGCATGCTCGGCGGCTTCGGCGGCGGCGTCCTCGGAGAGTTCTTCGGGCTCTTCCTCGGCCTCGCCTTTGGGGAGTGTGGCCTTACTGACCATAGAGTCATTATAGTATACTCAACGGTCAGAACCGACTTAAGCTGCTGCCGAGGCAGGCCTGGATGACGATAAAGATCAAGGAAAACGGGGCAAAAAGCAAACAGCAGGTGGTGACCGAGTTCCGCCGCCGCGAGATTCTGGACGCGGCGCGCAAGGTCTTTGCGCGCAAGGGATTTGCCGACGGCCTGGTGGACGAGATCGCCGCCGAAGCGGGCGTGGCCAAGGGGACGATCTATCTTTATTTCCCTTCCAAGAAGGACATCTACACGTCGCTGCTGCACAACGCCATGGAAGAGCTGGCGGCGGGTCTGGTGGAGCGGCTGGATGCGGCTCCGGAGCTGCGGCAGAAGATCGTGGAGTTCGCACTGGCGCGGCTGGAGAACGTGGAGGCGCATCAGGAGCTGTTCCGCATCATGGACACGCAGCCGGACAATCTCTCCTTCACGCGCAGCCAGTATCACGAGTGGCTGCGCGGACCGGTGCTGCATCTGGCCGCCGAGATCGAGTCAGCCGCCAAGCGCGGAGAGGTGTGCGTAGCGGACCCGGAAAAGATAGCGTGGGCAGTAGCCGATCTGGCGCGAGGCGCGATTGTGCGCCGCCTGCTGGGACACTCCGAAACACCGCTGGCCGAAGAAGCAAACTATATAGCTGATATAGTCTGGGCGGTGCTTCGACCGGCTACTGCGCAAGGGTGAAAAGCGTTACAATCCTTACAGAAGTTACATCTTGGAGACTTTCGCCATGAAAGCCACACAATCCACGGTCATCAGCATGCGTCTTCCGGCAGCCAGCGGAAAGCGGCTGAAGAAGATAGCAAGCCGTCACGGATGGACACTGAGCGATGCCAGTGCGCGTTTCGTCGAAGAGGGCCTGCGGCGTACTGAGTTCGCATTCATCGATTTTCGGGATTCGCCTGTCGGCAGACAGGCATATATCCAGGGCAGCAGTCTTGCCGTGTGGGAGGTCATGATGCTGGTTCGAAGCTACGAGCATGATCTTGAGGCGGTAGCTGTGCATCTCCGCTGGCCGCTTGTTAAGGTACAGGCTGCGGTCAACTATCGAGAGACGTTTCCCCGCGAAATAGATGAAGCACTGGAAGAGAACGATGCCTCTGATTTCGCAACCATCAAACGCATGATACCGCAGGCTGTTAAATTCATCCCGAAAAAAGCAGCCCGACGCTGATATGCTTAAACTTCTTCTGGATGAGCATATTTCACCGGGTGTTGCCGCGGGCATGCGGCGATGCAATTCCGCTCTTCTGGTATACAGCATGGTCGAATGGGAAGGCGGATGCTTCCTCGGACAAGACGATGCTGTGTGCTTACAGGCAGCTTCCATGCAGAGGGTTACCCTCGTTACATATGACCAACGGACCATTACCCCACTGCTCAAGAGATGGGCGGAAGAAGCACGGCCCCATGCCGGTGTGATCTTCATAGATGAGAAGACGATCTATCCCTCGGACATTGGAGGGCTGGTCAAAGCCCTTGGCGAGTTGGTGAAAGAAACACGCGCTTGGGACTGGACCAATCGAGTAGTTTTTCTGTGACTTTTCCTATGAGTCGCTCTGCCTATGGCGGCAATCAGGCTGAAGGGCAACCGCGCTGACCGGGAGATCGCCTGAAGAACCATTCAGCCAGGCTTATCAACTTCTTTTAAAAGCTCGGCGAGGGATATCTCAAACGCCTGAGCAATTCGCTCCAGTATAAGCAAGCCGATCTCCCGCTCTCCGTTCTCCAGCCTGGAGAGATGGTCGCGTCCAATCTGAGACATGTCCGCTAATTGTTGCTGCGTCCATCCCCGTTTCGAGCGCAGCAAACGGATTCGTCGCCCCAAGCGCACGCAAATATCGTTTGCCATCTTTCCAGAATGGCGGCAGGTACGTTACTATTGGTGGTGTATACACCACATATCATTTGGACCTTTTCCTTGGCCCATGGAGGTTTACATGTTGTTCACCGCTTTGCTGAGTTCTCGTTTCGGTCCTCAACGCTTGAGCAGTGTTGGGATTCCACGCACACTCGCTCGCATATCCTCTGCATTAACAGCGCTTCCGTCTAAGCTGTTAGCGCAGTCCTTCCCCTCTCGATGCGTCCATCCACGACGACAGTTGCTTTGGACAAGTCTGGTTCTGTTCCTGACACCACTCGCCGGAGCGTCGCTGCACGCGCAGACGGCGGTCCAGGTGAATGCAAACAATAAAAGGGCGATAGTGCTGGGCCATGTGATCGACGCAACTGGCGTGGTGCCCCATGCGGACGGTAACCCGGCGAACCTCATAATCACAGCGACTCCAAATTCAAGGACTGTCCCGGCGGCGGGCGGCAGCGCCACGTACAACGTCAGCGTTAAATCGAAGACCGGATCGTCTGATGACTTTCCTGATGCCTTCTGGCTGGTAGCAGCTTCGGTTCCTTTGTCCCAAATGGATGGCGTGACCGTGAGCGATACTGGCTTAGCGTGGAATTCGGACGCAACCGAAGCAACTACTGCGTTTACAATTACTCTTCCCAAAGTGACAGCGAGTGTGCGCAACTACTCTCCACTTGCCTTTGCGTTGCTGCTATTGCCGGTGATGCTGATCGGCAAGGCGCGCAAGCTGAGGATGAGCAGCCTCCTGCTGGTAATGCTGGCCTTCGGCGCGATAACCGGAGTTGTAGGTTGTGGTGGTAGCGGTAATATTGGTCCCCCCACCCCTACCCCCGGTCAGACTCCAGCGGGTTCCACTACCTACCCCATTTACTTCGCTCTTCTTGACGAGAGCGCTACGACTGTTCTGGCCAAGTCCGACACGGTCACGCTTATTCAGGAAGGAAAATGAGGAGAGCAACGCACTCCCTCAAAAAACTGCGTGTGGTTCGTACATAAAACCACAGCCGCTTGTTTGTAACAAAAAAATGACTGCGAAAGTTATGCCGCTCTCGAAGTATCGGAGTCGGCGGCAGGAACGATTGCTTGATGAGGCCCGTCTGCTTTAACAGACACAACAAAAGAAAGGAAATCACTATGAAGAGCTTTGTTTTGACACTTATCGCTTTGGCCGGTCTGAGCACAGTGGCAATGGCGCAGGCTAAACCTGCGGCACCCAAGTTCGAGGCCTCTCCGGTACAACTGGGAGTGGTGTGGGACTACTCCCACGTGAAAGACGCTGGCTGGATGAATGGTGCAGGGGCAGACGTTGCCTTCCGTGTCGCGAAGCCATGGTTTGGTGTCGCGGCTAATGTTTCGTGGGATCGTGCCAACATCGAACAGGGTGGAGAAAAAGCAGGAAAGATGAACTATCTGACCTTTGCCGGAGGGCCGCGCTTCACATACAGACAGTCGAAGTACGCCGCCTTCGGTGAAGCGTTGTTCGGCATGGGGCATGTTACCCAAAGCGCCAACGCTGGATTCGTACTAGATGACGGTTCCACATCCGCGTCGACCACCAAGTTTGCCTGGCAGGTTGGTGGCGGGTTCGATTACAAGATGTCCCCGCGGGTTTCGCTTCGCTTGCCGCAGGTACACTGGCAGCGGATTAGCTACGGTGGTGGCGCGAACGATAACATCATCAAGCTCGGATTTGGCTTCGTTTTCGGTCTGTAGCGATGACTCGGCAACTCCTGCTGATCCGCAGGGATATCTGCAATCTCAACAAGAAGATTGAACGGACCACAAAAGGAAGGGTCGCCTTCAGGCGGCCCTTCTGACTGCATAACCACAACCATATTGAGGAGTAAATTCAATGAGATCTGGCAGATTTTTAGCAGTGCTGGCAGTGTGTTTCATGTTTTCGTTTCTGGGTTCTGCATTGGCGCAAGACGTTGCCAACGTTTACTTCTACCGTATTAGCGGGTATACGGCCTGGGATCTGAAGCCGTCTATTTACATCAACGGGGATCGGGTGGGACGAGTGGGAAACGATAGATACTTTGTAGTTAAGGTCAAACCTGGCACGTACAGGTTCCACTCTGACCGCAGGAATGTGCCTTCGGTTACGGTTGAGGCGGGCAAGAGCTACTATTTCCGTGCGGGTGTGAGTCAGTGGGGGAATAGATTCCACCTCACAGAGGTTGCGCCAGATCAAGGGAATGATGACATTAAGCAGTTGGAGCTCGACAGCCCGGACCATGTATATCATGAAACATATCCGTATACAGAGAAGGTTAGCCGGGTGCCACTCGATAAGTAAGAAAAGATGCCAAAACGAGACTAGGGCTGAAAGCCCGTTCTATAAGCATGGTACGAATTTATAGATCGGGCTTTCAGCCCTTGGTTTAATTCGTCGGCATTCTTACCTGGGGCTTCGCCCCAGGCTGGTATAGATAGCGCCGTTGGCGCAATTCCGTTGCCTAATGAGCAGCCCACTCGATCTTGGTGAGGTCGATGCCTTCGCGAACCATCTCGTAGAGCGGCGATAGCTCGCGCAGCTTGCGCACTACGTGGATGATCTTGTCGGCTACATAGTCCACCTCAGCTTTGGTGTTGAAGCGTCCCAGACCGAAGCGGATCGACGAGTGCGCCACATCATCGCCCAGACCCAGCGCCTTGAGCACGTAGCTCGGCTCCAGCGTGGCCGAGGTGCAGGCCGATCCTGACGAGACCGCTACATCGTTGATGCCCATCAGCAGGCTCTCGCCCTCGACGTAGACGAAGCTCATATTCAGGTTGCCGGGCAGATGGTGCTCCATATTTCCGTTGACGTGAACGTAATCGAGCGCGCTTTCCAGCTTGTGGCGAAGATAGTCGCGTAGCTCGGTCAGCCGCGCGGTTTCAGCGGCCATCTCTTCGCCTGCCAGCTCACACGCCTTGCCCATGCCGACGATGCCCGGAACGTTCAGCGTGCCCGAACGCATGCCGCGCTCGTGGCCTCCGCCGTTGATCTGCTCGGCGATCTGCACCCTCGGATTGCGGCGGCGAACATACAGCGCGCCCATCCCCTTTGGCCCGTAAATCTTGTGCGCAGACATCGAGAGCACATCGATGTTGTCCTTCTGCACATCGACCGGAATATGGCCGACGGCCTGCACCGCGTCCGTGTGGAAGAGGATTCCCTTCTCGTGGCAGATGGCGCCGATCTCGCGGATCGGCTGCACCACGCCGATCTCGTTGTTCGCGTACATGATCGAGACGAGGATTGTCTTGCCGTCTATGGCGCGCTTCAGGTCTTCGATGTCGATCAGCCCGTCGGCTCCCACCGGAAGATACGTGACGCGGCAGCCCTGCCGTTCCAGCTTCTTGCAGGTGTCAAGCACGGCTTTGTGCTCGGTGACCTGCGTGATGATGTGGTTGCCGCGCTCGCGATACATCTCTCCAACGCCCTTGATAACGAGGTTGTCCGACTCGGTCGCACCCGAGGTGAAGATAATCTCTTTGGCCGTTGCTCCGATGAGTTTGGCAATCTGCTCGCGC